>CAZTCU010000206.1:0-5463 GCA_964612235.1 uncultured Rhizobium sp. | reverse complement strand
AACGCCGTTCACACGCACGCGCGGGGCGAGGGCTTGCGCCAGCGTGGTATTCAGCCAGTACAACCCAGCCTTGCTCAGGCTGTAGGAAATGAATTGCGGCGTCGGCTTCAGCATGCGCTGGTCGATGATGTTGACGATGGCCCCGCCTTCATCGCGCGGAACCTGGCGTGCGAATTCCTGCGACAGCACGAAGGGCGCACGCAGGTTGATTTCCATGTGCTTGTCCCACGAAGCACGGTCGGCGCTGTACCATTCGTCGTTCTCGAAAATGGAGGCGCTGTTGACGAGCGCGGTCAGCGGCCCCAATTCCTTTGCCACGTGGCCGATCAATGCCGCCGTTTCGGCTTCACGGGAAAGATCGGCCTTGAACAACGCCACTTTCACGCCGGTGCTTTTGGCGTCGGCCTCCGTTGCGCGCGCTTCCTTTTCCGAACTGTTGTAGTGGATCGCGACGTTCCAGCCATGCCGCGCCAGATCGAGCGCAATCGCCCGCCCCAGCCGTTTCGCGGCCCCTGTCACCAGTGCGGTCTTGATCGTCATGTCTCAATGATAGCCGATATCGGCCCGCACCTTGCCGCGAAAAACCCAGTAGGACCAGCCCGTATAGACAAGGATCACCGGCAGCAGGAACAAGGTGCCCAGAAGCAGGAAAAGCTGGGTGGAAGGATCGGATGCCGCCTGCCACAGCGTGAAGCTGTGCGGCACGATCATCGGATAAAGGCTGATGCCGATGCCGAGATAGGACATCGCGAAAAGACCCACCGCATAGACGAACGGCGACATTTCCCCTCGCCCGATGGCGCGCCATTCGAGCAACGCAAGCAGCGCCGTGATGACGGGCACCGGCGCAAGGAATCCGATATTGGGCCAGGAGAACCAGCGTTCGGAGATCCCCGCATTCGACAGCGGCGTCCAAAGGCTGACGATGCCGATACAAGCGATGACGCCCAGGAAACAGATGCGCGCCTGCGAACGCGCGCGGGCCTGCAAGTCGCCTTCGGTCTTCAGGATCAGCCAGCATGCGCCGAGCAAGCCGTAACCGAACACCAGTGCGATACCGGTCAAAAGCGAGAACGGCGTGAAGCAATCGAAACTCGTTCCGGTAAAGTGCCGTCCATCGACCTTGAAACCCTGGATGAACGCCCCCAGCACGATGCCTTGCGCGAATGTCGCGACCACCGAGCCGTAATGGAAGGCGTGATCCCAGAAGGTGACGTGCTCGACGTCGCGGAAGCGGAATTCGAATGCCACGCCGCGAAACACAAGCGCCAGCAGCATCACCAGGATGGGGAAGTATACGGCGGGAATGATGATCGCGAAGGCGAGCGGAAACGCCGCCAGCAATCCGATGCCGCCCATCACCAGCCAGGTTTCGTTGCCATCCCATATCGGCGCGATGGAGTTCATCACCAGATTGCGCGACGGCAGATCCGGCGCAAAACGATAAAGAATGCCGACACCCAGATCGAACCCGTCGAGCAGCACATATAAGAAGACTGCGACCCCAACGATCGCCGCCCAGATCGGAACAAGATCGAGGATCATTGCTGTCCCTCCGGCACGCCGATCACGGGATGTTTGGGAACGCCGCTTTCGACGGGCCCATGTTCATCCCCGCGACCCGGCCCCATCTTCACGATGCGCCACATCAGATAAGCGCCCGACGGGAACATGATCAGATAGACGACCATATATCCGGCGAGCGACAGCAACACGTCCGAGCCGGTGAGCGACGGCGAAACGGAAGCCGCCGTGCGCATCACGCCATAAACCGTCCACGGTTGCCGGCCGACCTCGGTGGTGGTCCAGCCCGCGATCACGGCGACAAAACCTATGGGTCCCGCCCATTCGCAAAGCCTCAGATACCAGCCTGCCGTCAGCATCCGCATGAGCCGCAGGAAAAGGCTCAACACCACTATTCCGAACATGATCAGGCCCAACCCCACCATGATGCGGAAGGCGAAGAACGGGATCGCCACCGGCGGGCGCTGGTCGCGCGGCCATTCCTTCAGGCCCGGCACTTCGCCGTCGACGCTGTGAGTGAGGATGAGGCTGCCAAGCTCCGGCACGTCTATGACGGCGTGATTGGTTTCGTTCTGCTCGTCGGGAATGGCGAACAAGGCCAGCGGCGCATGGGCTTCGCGAGTCCAGTGCGCCTCGATGGCTGCCAGTTTCGCGGGCTGGTGTTCGAGCGTGTTCAAGCCATGCAGATCGCCAAGAACCACCTGCAGCGGCACCAATACGGTGAGCAGCCACAACGTCATGGACAGCATCCGCCGCCCTTCTTCGGCGAAATTCCCCCGCCGTATCAGCCAAGCGCCGATGGCGACCACGACGAAGGCTGTGGTGACGTAAAACCCGACGACGGTGTGTGCGAGGCGATAGGGGAAGGAGGGATTGAAGATGATCGCCGCCCAGTCCGTCGGGAAGAAACGCCCATCCACGATTTTGTAGCCCGCCGGTGTCTGCATCCAGCTATTGGCGGCCAATATCCAGAACGAGGAGAACAGCGTGCCCGCCGCCACGATCACGGCGGCGGCGAAATGCGCCCAGCGCGGCACGAGCTTGCGCCCGAACAACAGCACGCCGAGAAACGCGGATTCGAGGAAGAACGCCGTCAGCCCTTCATAGGCGAACAAAGGCGACAGCACGTTCGCCGTGGCGTCGGAAAAGCGGCTCCAATTGGTGCCGAACTGGAACGGCATGATGATGCCGGAGACCACGCCCATGCCGAACGAGATGGCGAAGATCTTGGTCCAGAACGACGAAATGCGCAGCCAGATTTCGCGCCCGGTGAAGAAGTGGATGCCTTCCAGCAGCGCGATATAGGAGGCAAGCCCGACAGTGAATGCGGGCAACAGGATGTGAAACGCGATCACCCACGCGAACTGAAGTCGCGACAGAAAAACCGGATCGAAATCCATGGCCTGACCCCCGAAGGAAGGCTGGAATCATCCTACGCTCGGGAGAGGCAAAAAGCGCGCGACTTTTTAGCTCACGAAGCCGACAAGGTGCTTCACCTCGCCCATGATGGGGCCGGCAATCGCGCGCGCCTTCCCAGCTCCGCCGTGCAGGACGCGGTCGATCTCCGCCGGGTCGCCGAGCAGGCGACGCATCTCTTTCTGGATCGGCGCCAATCTGTCGACCGCCAGATCGGCGAGTGCGTTCTTGAACGCGGAGAATTGTTGGCCAGCGAATTGCCCGATCACGCTTTCCTGCGTCTCATCCGCAAGGGCGGCGTAGATGTTGATCAGGTTCTCCGCTTCCGGCCGCCCTTCCAGTTCTTTCTTCGAAGCGGGCAGGGGGTGAGGATCGGTTTTCGCACGCCGTATCTTTTGCGCGATCGTATCGGCATCGTCGGTCAGGTTGATGCGGGAATTGTCGCTTTCATCCGACTTCGACATCTTCTTGGTGCCGTCGCGCAGACTCATCACGCGCGTGGCCGCGCCGGTGATGACGGGTTCGGGTTGCGGAAAGAAATCGGGCGCCTTGAAATCGTTGTTGAACTTCTGCGCGATGTCGCGCGCCAGCTCGAGATGCTGCTTCTGATCTTCGCCCACCGGAACGTGTGTGGCCTTGTAGACGAGGATGTCCGCCGCCATCAGCACCGGATAGGTGTAGAGGCCCACGCTCGCGCGTTCCTTGTGCTTGCCGGATTTCTCCTTGAACTGCGTCATGCGGTCGAGCCAGCCGAGCCGCGCCACGCAGTTCAACACCCAGGCAAGCTCGGCATGTTCGGGCACCTGCGCCTGGTTGAAGATCGGCGTGCGAGCCGGGTCCACGCCCGCCGCGATATAGGCCGCGGTGACTTCGCGCGTCGCGTTCGCAAGTTCGCCGGGGTTTTGATAGCCCACGTCCTGCGTGATCGCGTGCATGTCCACCACGCAGAAGAGACAATCCATCTCCTTCTGCATCTTCACCCAGTTCTTCAACGCGCCCAGATAATTGCCAAGATGCAGCGTGTTGGTGGGCTGCATGCCGGAAAGGACGAGCGGGCGGGGTGTGGCGGCCATCAGCGGAAAAACCTTGTGCGGGCGGGCGTTATGGCCCGTCAGGGGCAGGGGCTTCAAGCCCCCTCGAGCGCCGCAAGGATGGTCTTCTGCACTGCGGCCAGCTTGTCGGGATGCTTGATCTTGTGGCCGAAACTGTCGCGCACATAGAAGGTGTCGATGGCGCGCTCGCCATAGGTGGCGACGATGGACGACGAGATCGAAAGGCTGGAATCGAAAATCGCCCGCGTCACGTCGTAAAGCAGGCCGGGCCGGTCGAGACCCTCCACTTCGATCACGGTCGCGGTGGAGGAGGCGTCATTGTCGAAATTCACGCGCGGCGTCATGCGGAACGCCGCGATCCGGCGGCGGCCTTCCTCACGCTTGGCGAGCGCCTTGCGCGGATACATTTGTCCCGAAACGGTGCGCGTGATGTTTTCGCGCAGGCGGCTGATGCGCGAAACATCGCCGAACGGCCCGCCTTCGGCATCCTGAACCGAAAACACGTCGAGCGCGAAACCGTCGGTCGTGGTGAACGCTTTTGCATCGACGATGGAACCGCCCGAAACCGACACCGCGCCCGCAAGCTGCGAGAACAGGCCCGGATGGTCCGGCGTATAGATCGCGATATCGGTGATGGAGCGGAACGTGTTGCTTTCGGCGGAGAGCGCCAGCAATTCGCTGTCCGCATCCGCCTTGGCCATGAGCCGGGCATGGCGTTCGTGTTCGGTGTCGTCGAAGGCGAGCCAATAGGAATCGTAATGCCGCGACAGCGCGCGCTCGCGCGCTTCCGGCGAGAAGTCCGCGATGCGTTTGGCGAGCGCTTCCTTTGCTTCCTTCACACGAGAAGAACGCGCGGGCGTGGCATCGCCGCCCTGCATCACGCTTTCGGCCTCGTAGTAAAGTTCGCGCAGCAACTGGCCCTTCCAGCCGTTCCACACGCCGGGGCCGACCGCGCGAATATCTGCCACGGTCAAGATCAGCAGCAGGCGCAGCATCTCCGGCGATTGCACCGTCGCCACGAAATCGCGCACCGTCTTGGGATCGGAGATGTCGCGTTTCTGCGCCACATCGCTCATCACCAGATGATTTTTGACCAGCCACACCACCGCGTCGACATCGGCCTGCGGCAAACCCCAGCGCTTGCACAGGCTTTCGGCGATGGCGCCGCCGACTTCGGAATGATCGCCCGGCAGGCCCTTGGCGATGTCGTGCAACAGGATCGCGCAGTAAAGCACTTCGCGCGATTTGATGCGCTTGATGATATCGGTCGAAAGCGGGTGGTCGTTGTGCAACTCGCCGCGGTCGATAGATGCCACATTGCCGACCGCGCGGATCAGGTGCTCGTCCACGGTGTAGTGGTGGTACATGTTGAACTGCATCAATCCCACCACGCGGCCGAATTCCGGCACGAAGCGGCCGAACACGCCCGCCTCGTTCATGCGCCTGAGCGCGCGTTCGGGATCGCGCCGCG
>CAZTCU010000205.1:0-5470 GCA_964612235.1 uncultured Rhizobium sp. | reverse complement strand
GCGCGGCCGGCGTTTCGCAACGCGGCATCATCGGGCGGCACATCGTGCCGAACGTGGTGGGGCCGGTGATCATCTATGTGACGCTGACGATCCCGTCGGTGATCCTGTCGGAGAGCTTCCTGTCGTTCCTTGGCCTCGGCATCCGCGAGCCGCTGACATCGTGGGGCGTGCTGATTTCGGACGGCGCGAACCAGCTTGAGACCGCGCCGTGGATGCTGATCTTCCCGGCGCTGTTCATGGCGGTGACCTTGTTCTGCTTCAACTTCATCGGCGACGGGTTGCGCGACGCCCTCGATCCCAAGGACCGCTGATGGCGACGACACCGATCCTCGAAGTGAAGAACCTCGATGTGCGGTTCTGGACGCCGGACGGTGAAGTGCATGCCGTGAAGAATGCGAACTTCCGTATCGACGAAGGCGAATGCCTCGGCGTGGTGGGCGAATCCGGGTCGGGCAAGAGCCAATTGTTCCTTTCGACCCTCGGCCTGCTTTCGGGCAACGGCAGCGCGACCGGCAGCGTTCTTTATCGCGGGAAGGAAATTCTGGGCCTGCCGGACAAGCGGTTGAACGAGTTGCGCGGTTCGAAGATCACCATGATCTTCCAGGACCCTCTGACCTCGCTGACGCCCCACATGACAGTGGGAGCGCAGCTGATCGAAACCTTGCGCGTGCATCGCCGTGTACCATCGGAAGAAGCCGAGCGGCGGGTGCTCGAAACGCTCGAACTGGTGCGCATACCGGAAGCCAAACAGCGGATGCGGCAATATCCGCACGAGCTTTCGGGCGGAATGCGCCAGCGCGTGATGATCGCGATGGCGACCTTATGCGGCCCCGATCTTTTGATCGCGGACGAACCCACCACGGCGCTCGACGTGACGGTGCAGGCGCAGATCCTCGACATCATGCGCGATCTGAAGAACGAGCTGAAAACCGCCATCGCCATCGTCTCGCACGACATGGGCGTGATCGCGGGACTGGCCGACTATGTTCAGGTGATGCGGTACGGCGAGATCGTCGAGACGGGTAATGTGGACCGCATCTTCTACAGCCCGCAGCACGACTATACGAAGATGCTGCTCGATGCGATGCCGCGCATCAATCAGCCCGATCGACAGGGACACGCCCGTCTCGCGCCGATGCCCGAAGACGCAAAAACATTACTCGACGTGCGCGATCTGAAGGTGCATTTCCCGGTGAAGACGGGCGGATTGTTCGCCAAGAAGAAACCGCTGCGCGCAGTGGACGGCGTGAGCTTCACCTTGCGCGAAGGCGAGACGTTGGGCGTCGTCGGCGAATCCGGTTGCGGGAAATCGACCCTGGCGCGCGCCGTGCTCAAGCTGTTGCCGCAAACCGGCGGCGCCGTCGTCTGGTGCGGGCGCGATCTGGGCCCGATGGGGCGCGAGGAGATCCGCAAGCTGCGCGAGGAATTGCAGATCGTGTTCCAGGACCCGCTTGCGAGTCTCGATCCGCGCATGACCATCGGCCAATCCATCGCCGAACCGTTGCGGACGCTAAAACCCGAACTTTCGCGACGCGAGGTGCGCGCGCAGGTCAGCGAGATGATGGAACGTGTGGGACTGGAGCCCGCGTGGATCAACCGCTATCCGCACGAATTTTCCGGCGGACAGAACCAGCGTGTCGGAATCGCGCGCGCGATGATCGTGAAACCAAGGCTTGTGATCTGCGACGAAGCGGTGAGCGCGCTCGACGTTTCGATACAAGCGCAGATCGTGGATCTTCTGGTGCGGCTGCAGGCCGAGTTCGGGCTGTCGTTGATCTTCATCAGCCATGACCTGTCTGTCGTTCGGCAGGTTTCGCATCGGGTGATGGTGCTGTATCTGGGGCGCGTGGTGGAATTGGCGAGCCGTGACGCGATCTACGAAAATCCACGCCATCCCTACACGCGCGCGCTCATCAGCGCGGTGCCGGTGCCCGATCCGAAGCTGGAGCGCGCCAAGCCGCGGGCGAAGATCGCGATCGACCTGCCCTCGCCGCTCGATACGCGGGCGCAACTGACCTTCCTGAAATCGAAAGTGGTGGACGATCCGGACGCCGTGCAATATCGCCCGCAACTCATCGAAGTGGCGCCGGGCCATGTGGTGGCCGAGCACGATTGAAAAACCTACCTCCCCACGCGGGGAGGCGCGACGTCATTTCAACCTTCTCACCTTGAACAGTTTCACGTTGTCGCTGATCGTCATCGAATAGCTGCCGAGGAAGGCGCGCTCTATTGTGACGGTGACGTCTTTCGGATTTCTGGCGAAATGCGCCTTGCCGCTGTCGGCCTGCAGCTGCGCCCATACCTGGCCGTTGTCGAGGAAGACGATGAACTTGCCGAAAGAATTGGTGGCGTAATCGGAAAGCTTCGCGGTGAGGCTGTCGATCTCGTCCTTTTTCGCTTCTTCAACCTGTTCGGGAGTCTTCTCGACGCGTTCTTCGCCGAACTGTTCGGGCCTGGTTTGCGGTTTCTCCTCGCCGCCCCCGAATAGATTGTTGAGACCGAACCAGGATTCCTTTTCTTCCTTCGTTGGCGGCGGCGGAGGTGCCGCCGCGGTCTGCGCCGGCGACTGGAACTGCGGAGCCAGCCGGTCGTAACAGGCAAGGCGCTCGGGCGCTTCGGTGAGCCCCGCACAGTTGCGCAAGCCACGCAACAGGCCGTCACTCGGCTGTGCATGAGCGACCATCGGGCTCAGGGAGAGAAGAATGGCGAGAGGAAGCGCCTTTCGATCCATCTTCGGGTCATCCTTCCGTAACGGAAATTTGCGGTTCGATTCGTCCCCGCGAGCGCGAATGATATGGTATGCAGCGCGGGTGTTCGAGGGGTTGTCGCGATGCTTCGATTGAGGATTCTGGCGCTGGCGGCGCTTAGCCTGGCGGCAGCCTGTTCTCCGCCGCCGCGCGGCGACGGGCCGATGACGCTCAATCGCGGCAATGGCGGAGAAGTGAAAAGCCTCGATCCGCACTACATAGACCTTACGGCCGAATCCAATGTGGTGGGCGATCTCTTGACGGGCCTGGTCACGGAAGACCCCAGAGGCGAACCGATGCCGGGTGCGGCGACGCATTGGGAGGTTTCACCGGACGGGCTGACATGGACGTTTCATCTGCGCGACGAAGTGTGGTCGGACGGCGTGCCGGTAACGTCTCACGATTTCGTCTATGCGTTTCGCAGGCTTCTGGAGCCCGCGCGCGGGGCGACCTATGCCTACAACATCTGGATCATCAAGAACGCCCGCGAAGTGAACAGCGGCAAACTGCCGGGCACCGCGCTTGGCGCGGAAGCACCGGATGACAAGACGCTGGTGCTTCACCTCGAACATCCCGCACCTTACCTTCCCGAACTTCTGACGCACCAGACGGCGTATCCGGTGCCGCGTCATGTGGTGGAAGTGAAAGGCGATGCGTGGTCGCGTGTGGAGAATTACGTCGGCAACGGCGCATATCTGCCGAAGAAATGGATACCGAACGACAAGCTGACACTCGTGAAGAACCCGCGTTTCTACGACGCGAAGAACGTGAAGATTCAGGTCGTCAATTATTTTCCGACGCAGGACACGCAGGCCGCGCTGAAACAGATGCGCGCGGGCGAACTGGACACGCAAACGCCGCTTCCCGCCACCGAGATCATCTGGCTGAGGAAGCATATGCCGCACACCTTGCAGATGGCGGACTATCTCGGCACCTCCTACATCATATTCAACAACACGCGTAAACCGTTCGACGATCCGCGCCTGCGCGAAGCGCTGAGCCTCGCCTTCGACCGGGAGGCGATCAACAACGAGGTGCTGCGCTTCGGCGAGAAATCGGCCTATGCGTTCGTGCCTCCCGGGACGGCGAACTATCCGGGTACCGCTCATCTTCGTTTCAAATCCATGCCCATGGCGGCACGGATGGCGCGCGCGAAACAGTTGATGGCAGAGATGGGTTACGGCCCCAACAAACATTTCCACACCACTTACGAGACCACGCAGGACCCCGACGCCGTGCGCGTGGCGGCTGCCTTGCAGCAGATGTGGCGGAAGATCTATGTCGATATCGAGATCATCAAGATCGACTTGCCGATTCATTACAAGAATTTACAGATGCACCAGTTCGATACCGCGAATGCCGCCTGGATCGCCGACTTCAACGATGCGTCGAACTTCCTCGACCTGCTGCGTTCCGACGGCGGCAACAACTACGGCAAATATTCGAACCCGAAATTCGACGCGCTGATGGACAAGGCACAGCAGGAGCCCGACGGAAAGGTTCGGGGTGAGGAATTGAACGAGGCCGAACAGATCGCGCTGGACGATTACGCGATCCTGCCGTGGCGTTTCCGCAAGACGCAGGACCTCGTGCAGCCCTATGTGCGCGGCTGGATTCCAAACCTGCGCAACTTCAATCGCACGCGCTTCCTTTGGATCGATCCGAAGATTCCACCGGAGCGTTGAAAGCACCCCCGTACTTCCTATCTACTTCCCTGTCATTCCGCCGGACCCGGCGGGCGGCAGGGCTATCCTCAAAGAGGGAAATTACCATGAACGTCAATGGCTTAGTTGGCCGCTGGAGAAGCCTTCTGCTTGTCCTGGCGGTGCCGGTTCTTCTCGCGGGCTGCGGCGTCAACACGATTCCCACCAAGGATGAGCAGGTGAAGGCGGCTTGGGGTGACGTGCAGAATCAGTATCAGCGCCGCTCCGACCTGATCCCCAACCTCGTGTCGACCGTGCAGGGTTACGCGCAGCAGGAACGCACCGTTCTGACCGACGTGGTGAAGGCGCGCGCGAGCGCCACGCAGGTGAAAGTGGATGCCTCCACCATCACCGATCCGGAAGCGTTCAAGAAATACCAGGCGGCGCAGGATCAGCTTTCCGGCGTTCTGGGGCGGTTGCTGGCGATCACCGAAAACTATCCCGACCTGAAGTCGAACCAGAACTTCCTGGCGCTGCAATCTCAGCTTGAGGGAACGGAAAACCGCATCGCCATCTCGCGGCGCGATTACAACGAAGCGGTCCGGCAATACAACACCGAGCTGCGCACATTCCCCGGCGTGATCTGGGCGGCGACGCTTTACCGTTCGCAGAAACCGGCGCAGCCCTTCACTGCGGCGGCCAATGCACAGACGGCGCCGAAGGTCAGCTTCCCGCCGCCGCAATAATGGCAAACCCGTTCGCATTGCTGCGCCGGTGCGCGCTCGCGCTTGTTCTTCTCTGCGCGTTCGTTGCACCGGCGGCAGCCGCGCCGACTTTTCCGACGCTGACAGGACGCGTCGTCGATGACGCGCATATGCTTTCGGACGGCACCAAGGCGCAACTGACGCAGAAGCTCGAAGACCTCGAGAACCGCACCTCGCGGCAGCTGGTGGTGGTCACCCTGCCCTCGCTGCAGGGTTACGAGATCGAGGATTATGGTTATCAGCTCGGGCGCGCCTGGGGCATCGGGCAGAAGAAGCTCAACAATGGCGTGCTCTTCCTCATCGCGCCCAACGAGCG
>CAZTCU010000204.1:0-5520 GCA_964612235.1 uncultured Rhizobium sp. | reverse complement strand
CGTTCTTCCAGAAGCTCGTGCAGGACGGCGCAGACAACCTTCCAATTACCGACGAGAGAATGACGAGGTTCTGGATCACGCTGACCCAGGGTGTGAATTTTGTGTTGTCGAGCATGGAGATGACGCGCGGCGGCGAGATATTCGTACCGAAAATCGCTTCGACCACGATCGTCGATTTGGCGTCGCTTTTGGGTCCGGATACCCGTCAAAAGGTCGTGGGCATCCGCCCAGGCGAGAAACTGCATGAAACCATGATTCCCGCTGACGACTCGCGCTGGACAGTCGAATTGGAAGACCGGTTCGTAATCCTTGCGAGCTTTGCCGCCGCAGCACGCGAAGCATACCTCCATCGCGGCGCACAGCCGGTGCGCGAAGGTTTTGCCTATTCGAGCGACAGCAATCCCGAACAGCTCGACATTCGTGGATTGCAGATGCTGCTCGCCCAGGCGTTCGCCTAAATGAAACGCGCGCTCAAGGCGGAGCGCGTTTCCGCCCCGTCTACACAGCCCTTCCTGCCTTATGGCCGACAGGTCATTGATGCGGACGATATCGCTGCCGTCACCGCCGCGCTGCAAGGGGATTTTCTGACCACCGGCCCCTACGTTCGCCGCTTCGAAGAAGCGCTTGCCAAAACCGTTCAGGCCAAACACGCCGTCGTTTGCGCCAATGGCACGGCCGCACTGCATATGGCGGCGCGAGCGTTGGATCTCGGGCCTCGAAAAAAAATCGTCGTACCAGCCGTCACGTTCCTGGCAACGGCCAGCGCACCTCACCTGAACGGTGCCGAAGTCGTGTTTGCGGATGTCGACCCGGAGACAGGGCTGATGCGGCCCCAGGATCTGGCTGCTGCCATCGCGCGATCAGGAAAGATCGATGCGGTCTTCAACGTCCATCTCAACGGACAATGCGGCGCATTGGAAGAAATAGCGTCCATTGCTCGCACTCATGGCGCCAGGATTGTCGACGACGCCTGCCACGCACTGGGCACCGCGTATGTCGCAAATGACGGGCAAGTAAGCGCCATCGGCTCCAACACCTTTGCGGATCTGACGGTCTTCTCATTTCATCCGGTCAAAACAATCGCGATGGGCGAAGGTGGCGCAGTGACCACCAACGATCCGATCATCGCCAAACGCCTGGAACAGGCGCGCGGTCATGGCATGACGCGCGATGCAGGCGATTTCGAAAACGTGGCCGATGCGTTCGACGACGATGGGAGCCAAAACCCTTGGTACTACGAGCTTGGCCAGCCGGAATTCAACTGGCGCGCAAACGATATCCAATGCGCACTCGGCCTTTCGCAATTGAGCAAGCTGGGACGATTTGTGGCTCGCAGGCGCGCGCTTGCAGCTCGATATGACCTGGAGCTCTCTGCAATGGCTCCGATCATCAAACCATTGGGGCGCACGCGGCCTTGCCTCCCGGCATGGCATCTCTATGTTGCGCGGATCGATTTTGAAGCGGCAGGCATTTCTCGGGCGCAGTTGATGCGGGCGATGGCTGCGGACGGGATTGGTACGCAGGTACACTATTTCCCTGTGCACCGCCAACCTTACTACGCCAAGCTCTATGAAACTCCGCGTCTGACGGGTGCCGATCGTTACTACGAGCATGCTCTTAGTCTGCCACTCTTCGCCTCAATGACAGACGGCGATATTGCACGCGTTACCGCATCCCTCGCATGTAGGCTTGGCTTTTGAAGATCAGGCTTTTTCGTCTACGAGCTGAATTTGCTGCTCCGCAAGGTATTCGCGCATCTTGACCATTTGCTCGGTCGGCCACTGGCGAACGACCTCTCCGCTTTGCTTGTCTATTAACTTGTAAATGTAGCCCGTGACGTGCTTGAGCTTGGTGATCTCAAGGCGCACGTCCGATGATTCACTGGACGGTGGAACGATTCCGGATGACGGTGTTTGAGATAAATGCGCCGTTTTTTTGGGCGCAGAGGAAGCAGACGAAGAGTCCTGATGCCGTTTGAGAACCGCATCGTGCTCAGCCGCGACGTTTGCGTGTGAGACGATATCGACCATCGGATCAACTCCCCGTCTGCATCTCCATTCTCACGAACGATGAAAACCCACCTGAAAAACCCCATACGCCCGGGAGCGCGGTTATGAACGCCCGCACCTTCCGGAAAAAGAAAGCGGTGGGACCGGCGACCCGGTCCCACCGAGTCTCTATTACCGGAACAGCGACAGCGTGATCGACGGCGCGGAGTTCGCGATCGACAGAGCCTGCACGCCAAGCTGCTGCC
Source organism: uncultured Rhizobium sp. (assembly GCA_964612235.1). GTDB lineage: Bacteria > Pseudomonadota > Alphaproteobacteria > Micropepsales > Micropepsaceae > Rhizomicrobium. The sequence continues at coordinate 3,266 of CAZTCU010000204.1, read as the reverse complement.
TGACTTGCAAGGACTGCAGAAGCGCACTTTCCTTCGCCATATCGGCGTCGACAAGATTGCCGATGCCGGCCGTCAACGTGTCGGACAACTTCTGCACGAAGTCAGCCTGGATCGAGAACTTCTTCGCGCCCGAAGACAGACGCGCGAGCGCGCTGTCGACATTGCTCAGAGAGGTTTCGATCGTGGCGATCATGGTCGACGCGCCGGTCTGGCTGGTGATCGAGGCCGTCGTCGACAGCTTCACGATCGAGCCCGACAGGCTCATGTTTTCAGCTTTCACGGTGATCTTCTTCGTGCCGTCGGCAGACGCCAACGCCGTGATCTGGGTCGTCGAGCCGTCGATCAGGTCGAAGCCGTTGAAGACCGCGTTCGACACGATCGTCGAGATCTGATCGCGCAGAGCGGTGAAGTCTTCGTTCAGGGCGGCGCGGCTGGCCGTGTCCATGGACGCGTCAGAGGCAGCAATCGCCTTCTGCTTCATCTGAATGAGCAGGTCGGAGATCGACTGGCCCGCTGACATAGCGACGTCGACAGACGAGATGCCACGGTTCAGAGAGTCGGTAACGGCGGAATAACCGGCCACGTCACCACGCATAGACTGCGCAATGGCGAAGGTCGAACCGTCATCCTTGGCTGATGCGACCTTCAAGCCGCTGTTGATAGCGGACTGGACGCCGGTAAGCTGAGCATTGGTTTTATTGAGGTATTGCAGGGCGACCATGGCGCCCACATTGGTATTGACGCTAAGCATTCTTGCCTCCGTTCTGGCGTTGATAGCGAGCTTTTTGCTCGGAGGGCTTTTTGCCCCCCGTCCCTCTAAGGCAATCGCCGTGCCGGAGTACTTTAAGGTTCGAATAACTTTCTTTGTTGCGCGAGGATGTGGGAATCGTTGCTCAACGATTCCTTACCGCAGCAACGTCAACCCGGCAGAATTTGCCGGAAGGCGGAATTATTTGCCGGGCTGGTAGGAAAATTCTGCTCTGTCAAAGGAAAAGGGCGGCGAGATGATGCGCCGCCCTTCATTTGAATTTCCGGAAAAGAACTTACCGGAACAAAGACATGATGATCTGCGGCGACTGATTGGCGATCGACAGCGCCTGCACGCCGAGTTGCTGTTTGACCTGCAAGGACTGAAGTTTCGCGCTTTCCGAGGCCATGTCGGCGTCGACGAGGTTGCCGATGCCCGCGGTCACGGTATCGGACAGCTTCGAAACGAAATCGACCTGAACGGAATATTTGCGCTCGCCGCTGGAGAGTCTGGCCAACGCGCTGTTGATGTTGGTCAGCGAGGTCTCCACCGTCTGAATCATGGCGGATGCGCTCGATTGTGTTGAAATCGAACTTGTCGTTGAGATCGTAACGATGGAGCCCGACAGGTTCATGTTCTCAGACTGGACAGTGATCTTGCGCGCACCATCGGAAGAGGCGAGCGCCGTGATCTGGCCTGTCGAGCCGTCGATCAGATTGAAGCCATTGAAGACCGCATTCGAGATGATCGAAGTGATCTGGTCGCGAAGAGCAGTGAAGTCCTCGTTGAGGGCTTCGCGATTGGCGGTGTCCAGAGACTGGTCGGACGCAGCCAGCGCCTTTTGCTTCATCTGAATGAGAAGATCCGAGATCGACTGGCCCGCGGAAAGAGCGACGTCGACCGAGGATATGGCGCGATGCAGGCTGTCCGTCACGGCGGAGTAACCGGCAACGTCACCACGCATGTCCTGTGCAATGGCAAATGTCGCGCCGTCGTCCTTGGCGGTCGCGACCTTCAGGCCGGAGTTGATGGCGTTCTGTGTGGCCTGAAGTTGTGCATTGGTTTGATCGAGATACTGGAGCGCAACCATGGCGCCCATATTGGTATTGACACTCAGCATGACGTTTTCTCCGAACCGTTCTGGTGAGGGGGCCTGCCTTCTGCGCGCCCTCGGGGCACGATGCCCCGCCAATAGCTTCGCAACCGGCGTGCCAGCGTTTTAACTTCGTAACCATATGTTTTTATTGAGTATTATAGAGAACACATTTACCGAGACGGAGGCAGAAAATGCCTCCCGGCAGTTCCGTTCCGGCTAAATAGCGAAAAGCCGGCTCCTTGAGGAGCCGGCTTTTTTTGCCGAAATAGGGAAAGGATAATCTCAGGCGGCGCCGCGCAAGCCTTCCATGATCGAGCGGTTGATCTCGATCAACGGCTCGACGGACGCACCGTCACGCATCACCTGTTTGGAATATTTGTTGATGAACAGTGACAGCGAAACGATCTTGGCGCGTACATCGCGGGACAGTTGATTGCCGTCATTGCCGCAATCGGCGGCAAGCGCTCGCCACAATCTGCGATTCCAGTCTATGGCGTCGACCAGCGTGCCGCCCGTCGCCTTGGCCTTGTGCACTTCGATGAGCGCGCCCGTCACCTGGCCGAACAGGCGATACTCCGCTTCGCGCGGAGTTTCAGCGACGCGCTGCGTGTTTTGATAGGCTTTCAAGGTCATAGTTCAACCGTTCCTGTTCGAATTCGAAAAGCTTTTTGCAGGCCATCAGAGCTTTATAGTACGTACCGCTCATCACTTCGCGGCTGATCTCCAGACAAGTGGCAAGCGCCTGGCGGTTTTGTATCGCGCCCATAAACTCGGTCATGCGCATCGCGAAGTCGTTGTAATAGGTCTCGCTGCCGTCGGGATCGAGATACATCATCATCACGGGAAAATAGATCCGGCGTGCGGGTGTGTTGGCTTCTTCGCTTTGCATGATGTCCTTCTCGCGCAGGACACACGCCTTGTTCTGCAGTACCAGACTCGTGCGCTTCTCGCCGTTCGCAAGAACCGCGCCATTGAGCACGAACTTCTCGCCGGGCTTCAGAGAGAGCTTGAGTGGCATGAGGTGACCCTGTGTTGGTGTGGTCTGGATGCACCTTAGGTGAGATTGGTTAAAAATTGCCTTGCATCGGGCAATCTTCACCGGGAGTTAAACATGGGAAGGCTTTTATTGAGCCATCTTCATGAGGAACACCCATGGCGCAATTTGCCACCGCCCCCAACCTGGAATCGCTTGCCGGTGTGGGCGCTCATGCCCAGGCCCTCGCCAAGATAGAGGCCTTGGAAGAGGCCGCCGAAGCCATGGTGGCACGGAAGAAATCGAACGGCCTTCTTCGGCGCGGCATCAAGGCCTGGAAGCGTGGCGACGTCGTGCGCGCTGGGCAACTCTCCCTCGAAGCGACGGGCGCGGACCCCAGCAACGCACAGGCGTTCCATATACTGGGGATGGCTCTCGAGAAGATGGGC
>CAZTCU010000203.1:0-5523 GCA_964612235.1 uncultured Rhizobium sp. | reverse complement strand
GCTCCGACCGCCTGGACAAGATGCTGTCCGGCCTGGGGCTGGAAAAAGGCGAGGCCATCGCCCATCCCTGGGTGAACAAGGCCCTGGAAAAGGCGCAGCAGAAGGTGGAAGCGCGCAATTTCGAGATCCGCAAGAACATCCTGAAATACGACAACGTCCTCAACGACCAGCGCCATGTGATCTTCGAACAGCGCCGCGAGATCATGTCCGCCGACGAAGTGAGCGACCAGATCGCCGAGTTCCGCGAGCGCGTGGTGGAAGATCTCGTCGCCCGCCACATCCCCGAAAAGGCTTACGCCGAACAATGGGACGCAGCCGGGCTGCACGAGGAAATCGAGAAGACTTTCGGCCTCGACCTGCCCGTCATCGACTGGACGAAAGAAGAAGGCATCGCCGACGAGGAAGTCCGCGAGCGCGTGCTGAAGGCGGTGGAAAACCGCGCCGCCGAACGCGCCGCCAATTCGGGCACCGACGTGATGCGGTATGTCGAGAAGGCCGTGCTGCTGCAGACGCTCGACCATGACTGGCGCGAACACATCGTCAACCTGGATCACCTTCGCCAATATGTCGGCTTGCGCGGCTATGGCCAGCGCGATCCGCTGAACGAATACAAGAGCGAAGCATTCGAACTGTTCGAAGGATTGCTCGCGAAGCTGCGCTCCGACGTGGTGCGCCAGCTTTTCCACCTCCAGATCAATGTCGAGCAGCCGCCGCCGGTGCCTCAACTGCGCAATCCAGCGAGCATGCAGGCCTCGCACATCAATCCGCTCACCGGCGAAGAGGAGATGGACCAGCCGTTGCAGGCGACACCGCAACTCCGTTCCAGCGGTCCCGTCGATCCGAACAACCCGGCGACCTGGGGCAAGGTGCAGCGCAATTCGCCCTGCCCCTGCGGCTCCGGCCGCAAGTTCAAGCACTGCCACGGGGCGCTGGTTACCCCGCGTGCCTGAAGAAAATTTCAGCTTGTTGTCCGATTAAATCGGGGCACTACCCGCCTGTCCGAATTGCGGATTCTAAAATTTTCGATAGATTCCAGGCTGCGGGCAGAATCCGCATTCCGGCTGGGGCTAATTGATCGAAAAATGAGGAATTCCATGTCGAAGGCAAAATCGCTGCGCGCGGTCGCGGCGAGCGCAATGGCGCTGATGTTCGTTGCACCCACCATCACATCGGCCTGGGCCGAAAGCGCGCAGGAAAAGCGGGAACGCAAGGAAGCTGAAATTCCCACCTGCCCCAAGCGACTGGGCACTCTCGCCGTGGTCGAGCCGGAAACCAACTGGTGGACGCAATACGGCCTTGGTTCGCCGGAAGCCCTGCTCAAGGTCTTCGTGATGCGCTCGGGCTGCTTCGGCCTCGTCGATCGCGGCAAGGGCATGGCGGCGATTCAGGCGGAACGCGCGCTCGCCTCCGAAGGCGACCTTCGCCAGGGTTCCAATCAGGGCAAGGGCCAGATCAAGACGGCGGACTACGTTCTGGTTCCCGACCTCGTATCCAAGAACAGCAATGCGGGCGGGCTGAACGTCGGCGGCATTCTCGGCGGCTTCATTGGCGGTCCGGTCGGCGGCCTCGTCGGCGGCATCAATATTTCAAAGAAGACGGCGGACGTGGTGCTGACCGTGACCGATGTGCGTTCGAGCGAACAGGTTGCACTTGAGGAAGGCCATTCCGACAAAAGCGATCTTTCCTGGGGCGCGGGCGGCGGCGTGTTCGGCTGGAGCGGCTTCGGCGCGGCAGGCGCGTCCGGCTACGCCGACACCGAAATCGGACAGGTCATCACGCTCGCTTATCTCGACGCTTATACGAAGCTGATCGCGCAATTCGGCCAGCTTCCCGACAACGCCTCGGAAGCCAACGTGCAGCAGGCCGTCACGATGAACAAGCCGGGCCACCTGTACACAAGCCCGTCTCCCAAATCGAAGGTCGTACGCACGCTCGATCCCGGCATGATGCTCTATCCGACGGGCAACAAGGACGGCGTGTGGTGGGAAGTGAAGGACGAACTCGGCAATCAGGGCTGGGTGTCTTCGCTGCTCGTCCAGCTTTCGCACTGAGTTGGTGCACTGAAATTGAAAAAAGGGGGCCGGGTTCGGCCCCCTTTTTGTTTGGAGGAAAGCGGGATGGGAAAAGCTTTGCTGATGGCGGCGGGGCTGTTGGTGGCAACGACATCGACAGCGGTCGCAGAGACATTCACGTTCCATTGCGTGTTGCAGGTCGACCTGACGGTCACCTACGACAACAAAACGCAGACGGCGATTGTCGAAACGCAGAACACGGCATTCAAGCTGCCGATTGCGCAATCGGGTTCAGGCGCAAGATACAGCGACGGCACAACCACCTTCTGGGAGCATCAGGGCGAGGCGATGTTCGAGACGCCCGGGGCGTCGTTCACCGGCTGCAAGCGCTAGGGCGTGCCCGGCGCAAGGAACATCAGGATCAGGCCCAAGCCGTTATAGGCTGCATGGCTCGCGAAAGCAGGCCACAGCGATCCCGTGCGCACCGTCCACCACACGTTCACGGCGCCGAATATGCCGATAACAGCGGTGACGAAGACGCCTTCCAGCCCTGCGTGCTGCAGGAAATAGAAATGGATGACGCCGAAAAGGACCGCATTGATGAGCGTGGCCCATGCGAGCGGCATTTTTCTCCGGCACCATGAAAGCAGGAAGCCGCGAAAATAGAATTCCTCCACAAACGGCCCCAGCAACGCCGCCACGCCCAATCCCACCGCAAGCTGGGTGGCATTGTGGGGAATGAGAAGAAGTTCGCCCGGTGACGGCGTATAGGTGACGATGGAATTGCGGATCAGGAAATCCTGCACCACCTGAAACAAGACGCCATAGAGAATGCCGCCGCCGAACGCCCATCCGGCGATACGCCATGGCACCGCCGGAAAGTATTCGAGCTGCTTGCGGCGCGCGATCCACAACAACACGCCCAACGGCGGCAGGTAGAGCACCGCCATCACGCCCATGTTGAGGAAATAGCCCTGCCCGGCCGACTGCATCTTCGCGGCCAATTCCCGCACGAAGCCTGCATCGCCCTTGCCCATCGCCATGATGACCACGGCGAACGAGATGACGCCAAGCACCAGAACGCCGCTCGCGACCGGCAGCACCATGTCCCACCAGCGCAGGCGTGGGCTCGCAGGCAGATCGGGCAAGGCGGTTTGGAGGGAAACGTCCTGCATGATTAAACTCTCGAAAGACCAACCGGGGCCAGGCCCATGATCGCCGCGAAACCTTTCCAGATCGCTATTCCGCAGACAACGATTGCACGCATCAACCGCCGTGTGCGCGATTTCGAATGGCACGAAATGCCGCGTGGGCAGGGCCTCGACGGCACCTGGGCCTATGGCGCGAACCTCGACTACATGAAGCGGCTCGCGGCCTATTGGATCGACGGCTACGACTGGCGGAAAGAGGAGGAGGCGCTCAACCGCTTCCCGCAATTCACCGCCGATGTGGACGGCCTCGACATTCATTTCTATCGCGTGGACGGCTCCGGGGCTTCGCCGCAGCCCCTGATCCTGAGCCATGGCTGGCCCGGCTCGGTGTTCGAATTCCTGCACATCGTCGAAAAGCTCGCCCATCCCGAACGCTTCGGGGGTGACGTGAAAGATGCGTTCACGGTCATCGTTCCGTCGCTTCCCGGTTATGGATTCTCCGGCAAGCCTGAACGCCCCATCGGACCGCGCACCACCGCGCGGTATTTCGACAAGCTGATGACGGAGATTTGCGACCTGCCGAATTACATCGCGCAAGGCGGCGACTGGGGTTCGGCGATTTCCGGCTGGATGGGATATGACGGCAAGGGCTGCAAGGCCGTTCACCTGAACATGTTCGGCTGGCGTTCGCCGGGCGTGCATCCGCAAACCGAAGAAGAAAAGCAATATGCGCAGCGCGCGATGCAACTGTTCGAAATGGAAGGCGCCTATTTCCGCGAACAGACGACCAAGCCGCAGACGCTTTCCTACGGCATGATGGATTCACCCGTCGGCGCGGCGGCGTGGATCGTCGAAAAATTCCACGGCTGGTCGGACAAATCGCGCGGCTTCGAGAATGTCTATTCGATGGATCAGTTGCTGACCAATGTGATGATCTATCTCGTCACGCGGACGTTCAACACCGCCACCTGGATGTATCGCGGCTTGATGGAAGATCTTTCCGGCGATCCGGTGCCGAACGGTGCGCGCATCGAAAAGCCGGTCGGTATCGCGAACTTCCCCATCGATCTCATTCCGTTTCCGCCGCGCAGCATGGTCGAGCGCCATGTGAACGTGACGCACTGGACGGATTTCAAGGAAGGCGGCCACTTCGCGGCGCTGGAACGGCCCGACGATCTGGTGGGCGATGTAAGGGCGTTTGCGCGGACGGTGCGTTAGGCTTTCGCGATAATTTTTGCTTCGTCCAGTGTGCGCTTTTTCACCAGCGGGTCGATGTGGCGGTGGACGATTTTCCAATCGTCTGCCTCGCGGCGATAGACCTGCGTGACGCGCTGGCTCCAGCTTTGTGACTCGCTGTCGCCTTCGAATGTCACGGTTTGATGTTCCAGTAGAACGAGAACCAGCAGATCGCCGGACGTATACGCTTCGAACAGTTCGACTTTCGCTTCGCCCTTCTTGAATATCTTGGCCGCGTTCGGCGCGACCTTGCGCCATTCGGCCGAGCCTTTCATCGGGGCCGGTCCGCCGGTCGGGCCGAAGATCGTGAAATCGTCTTTCTGGGTGATGAAGGCGTCGAACTGGGACGGGTCGCCGTTCATCAGGGCGTGCGCCGCCTGTTCGGACCGCCGCACAATCGCGTCAATCTCGGTCTTGTCCACGTTGCTCTCCCGGCTACGAAAGGTTGCGGCCCATCGCGAGATATTTCTCCCGGCGCTGGCGGCGCAAAGCCTCGCCGCCCATCGCCGAAAGCTCGTGCAGGGCGCGTTCGATGGTATCGCCCACCGAGGTGATCGCGGTTTCCGGCGCACGATGCGCGCCGCCCATCGGCTCGGGGATGATGCCGTCGATGATCTTCAGTTCCAGCAAATCCTGCGCGGTGATGCGCATGGCGGCGGCGGCATCCTGTGCCTTGTCGGCGCTGCGCCACAGGATCGAGGCGCAGCCTTCCGGCGAGATCACCGAATAGATCGCATGTTCCAGCATGTAGACGCGGCTCGCCGCGGCAATGGCAATCGCCCCGCCTGACATGCCTTCTCCAATGATGGTCGCGATGAAGGGCGCCTTCAGCGACAACCCCGCCTCGATCGAGCGGGCAATGGCTTCCGCCTGGCCGCGCTCCTCTGCGCTGACGCCCGGATAGGCGCCGGCCGTGTCGGCGAAGCTGAGAACCGGAAGGCCGAAACGGTTCGCCATCTCGAAGATTCGCACTGCCTTTCGATAGCCATCCGGCATGGCCGAGCCGAAATTGTGCTTGATGCGGCTCTGGGTATCGTTGCCCTTTTCCTGTCCGATAAAGGCGATGGGGCGACCGCGGAAACGCGCAAGGCCCGCCACCACTGCCTGGTCCGCGGCGAAACTGC
>CAZTCU010000202.1:0-5530 GCA_964612235.1 uncultured Rhizobium sp. | reverse complement strand
TTTACCGTCCGAAAAACTGCCGCCCACCACGATGGTCATCTTGGCGGGGTTGAACAGGCGTTTGGCCACGCGCTTGATGTCGTCCAGCGTCACCGCCTCGATCATGTCGTTGCGCTTGGTGATGTAGTCCGACGAAAGGCCGACGCGCTGGAAGGCGTTCAACTGGGCCGCGATGCCGGTATTGGAATCGAAGGCCAGCGGATAAGAGCCCGTCAGGTAGGTTTTGGCGTCGGTCAGCTCGGACGCGGTTGCGCCTTTTTCCGCAAAATTGCTCATCACCTGACGGATCACGTCGATCGTCTGCTTGACGCTATCCTTCTTGGTCGCCACCTGCCCCACGAAGACACCGGCCTTGCTGTAGGTGTTGAGATCGGTGTCGATGCCATAGGTGAGGCCGCGCTTCTCGCGCACTTCCTTCATCAGTTGCGACGAAAACCCTCCGCCGCCGAGAATGTAATTGGCGACATAAGCCGGGATGAAATCCTTGTCGGCGCGCAAAATGCCCGGCAAACCGAATTCGACGGTGGGTTGCGGCACGGGCATGGGCACGACGTGAATGCCGGGCGAACCCAGGCGGGTCACATTTGGCGGCGCGGGCGGCTTGGTGGCGGGAATGGCGTCGAAGGCAGCACCCAGCAGCGTCTTCAACGTGGCCTCGTTGATGTCGCCGGAGACCGCGATCTTGAGCCCGCCCCTTACCCAGTGCGTGCGCGCGAACTGGCGAAGGTCGTTCTGCGTGATCGTGGAAAGCGTGTTGATGTCGCCGCTAACCGGATGGCCGTAAGGGTGGCCGGGAAAGAACCGGCGGGTGAATTCCTTGCCCGCAACAGTGGCCGGTTCCTGTTCGTCCTGCTTGATGGATTCGATCATCTGCGCGCGGATGCGCTGGATCGCGTCGGCATCGAAACGAGGGTGCGCCAGCGCCAATCCCAGAAGCTGGAACGCCTCTTTCGCGTTCTCCGCCAGCGTGACGATGCGGATCACGGCATAATCGCGGCTGGGCGAAACGCTCAACTGGATCGCCTTGTCGTCCAGCGCCGTGTGATAGGCGTCGGAATTCATCTTGCCGGCGCCTTCGTCCAGCAACGCCGCAGCCATCGCGGAAAGGCCGTCCTTGCCTTGCGGATCGTAAGCCGAGCCGGCAGGGATGGCCGCGCTCATCGCCACGATGGGAACGGTGTGGTCCTCGACGAACCAGACCTCTTCGCCTTTCGCGGCGGGAACGACCTTCACATCGACGGCATTTGCAAACTGCGGCACAAACGCGACAAGCGCGAAGGCGGCGGCGGCAAATATCTGGCGGGCGCTCATTTGCCGGGCCTCAGATAGCCGGAAACAGCTTCGATCTTCTTCAAATCCTTGATTGCCGCCTTGCGAACGGTTTCCGCCGTGACGGCGCGGATGCGGTCCGGCCATTGCTCCACGTCGTTGGCGGTGAGGCCGATGGACAGCGCCTGTCCATAGGCGCTGGCGAGCGCATACTGGCTATCGCGGCGATAGGTGGCGCTGGCGATCAATTGCGTCTTGGCGCGCTCCAGATCGGCTGCAGCCGCCTCTCGCGAAAACAGGCCCGCGATGACGCCATCGACGGCACGTTCGAGATTTTCCAGCGTCACGCCTGGACGCGGAATGGCGTAGACGCTGAACGAGCCGTCGTCCCGTGCATAGCCGTCGTAGTTCGCGCCCGCATCGATTGCCAGCTTCTTCTTCACCACAAGTTCGCGATAAAGCGTGCCCGTGGCTCCGCCACCCAGCAATTGCGCGAAGACTTCGAGCGACTCTGCCTCGCCGGCAGTGGCTTCGGCATAGCTGGGCACCCGGTACATACGGATGAAAACCGGAACTTTCACATCGGGCCGGGCGACGTTGAGGCGCGTTTCCCCAAGCCGGGCCGGCTGGGCGTATTCTGCGCGCGGCAGCAACTCGCGCGCGGACACCTTGCCAAGCTCGGCCTCCGCCATCGGGCGCACTTCATCCGGCGTCACATCGCCCACGATGACGAGCGTCGCGTTGTTGGGCGCGTAATGATGCTGGTAGAAATCGCGCGCCTCGACACGGCCGATGCGGCGGATGTCATCCGGCCAGCCGATGACGGGGCGTCCGTAGGGGTGCGAAAGGTACAGCGCGGCGGCAAGCTGCTCGCTCATCAACGATTGCGGGTCGTTGTCGACGCGCATGCGGCGTTCTTCCATCACCACATTGCGCTCGGTGCGCACGTTGTTGTCGGAAAGATCGAGGTTCGCCATGCGGTCGGCTTCAAGCCGCATCATCAGCGGCAGGCGGTCCTTGGCGATCTGTTCGTAGAACGCGGTGTAGTCATGCGTGGTGAAGGCGTTGGTCTCGCCGCCATTGCGGGCCACGATCAGCGCGAATTGCCCGTTCGGATATTGCTTGGTCCCGCGAAACATCATGTGTTCGAAGAAGTGGGCAAGGCCGGAAAGCCCCGGCGGATCGTCGTCGCCGCCGACCCGGAACCAGAGCATCTGGGTAACGACCGGCGCCCGGTGATCGGGCACGACCAGCACCTGCATCCCGTTTTGTAACGCGAACTGAAAAGCCTTGGGCGGCGATGGCGGCGGAGGTGTGGCGGCGGAAGTGAGAATGGCGACGCCTGCGAGAAGCAGTGCGCGACCGAGAAATCTTGCGACGTTCCCTCTCCCCCTCAGGGAGCGATCAGGAAGCATCCGCTCACAATCCCAACCAGCTGAACCAGCCGTCGTCGCTGTCGTCGTCGGAATTGTCTGCCGCTGTCGGATCATCCTGATCGGCCGTGCCCTGCGTCGTCATCTTCTCGGCGCTTTTCTTGCCGAGACGTTCGGCTTCGGCATCGGCGTTCACCGGATGGCCGTTCTGGTCTGTCGGGGTGCTGAACAGCAGGCGGTCCGTGAAGCTGGGATCGGATGCTTCAAGGTTCGCGTTGTCGGCTGCGATCTGTTGGCGGATCGTCGGATTGGTCATGGCGGCGCCCGCGTTTGCCAGCAGCAGCTTCTCGCCCTGGCTGTATTTGCCGGTGATGGTCGAGGCCACGGCAGCCGGATCGTTGGAGAACAGGCTTGCCTGCGCGGCTTGCGTCGGTAGCGTCTGGTTCAACGGCGCGGCACCGGGGCGCGGCGGACGCAGATTGTAATCGGGCGGCATGATGAGCGGCGCCTTGGTGACCACGGCGAACTCGTCGGGAGCGGCCTTGTTCATGCCGGCAGCGCTTCGAATGCTGTCGCAACCTGTGAGCGCCAGCGCCGCACACGCCAAGGCCATTACAGGAAGGGCTTTCATCATGCGATCCGTCATCATGCGATATACACCCGGTTCCGTCAGGAGCTTTGCCCGGCCCGCGCTTCGGGCTTTATCAGCGCATCGTATAGCAGGGCGATCACGCCAAAGGTAATGGCGATGTCTGCGACATTGAAAACATACCAGTCGTAGCCGAAGGCGTAGAAGTGGAAAAAATCGGCAACCGCGCCGTAAGCCAGCCGGTCGATCAGGTTGCCCACCGCCCCGCCGACCACGAGGCCGAGGCCGATCGCCAGGGATTTCCGGTGCGAATGCCACATCCACCAGCCCAGGGCCCCCACGGCAGCGGCGGAAAAAAGACCCAGAAGCAGGGTTCCCATCAGTCCCCGCGCCGGGAACAGGCCATAACTGACCCCGGGATTCCAGACCATCACGAGATTAAAAAACGGCAAGACAGACACAGATTCGCCCGCGCGCATCTCGTTGAATCCGAAGGCGTGAAGCATCAGGAGCTTCGAACCCTGATCCAGAATCAGGGCGACCATCGCGGTGACAAAACCCCAATCGCGCGGAGCGAAGGCACGCCAGTTCAGATTCATGCGCCCACCGCCTCGTTGCAGCGATTGCAGAGATCGTCGTTTTTGTTCGTGCCGACCTCGGGAAGGATCATCCAGCAGCGGGCGCATTTGTTGCCCTGCGCATGATGGAATTCCACGGCCACACCTTCGACATCCGGCAGACGGAACGCATCGGCCGACGGCGTAATGGTCGAAACATGCGCATTCGACGTGATGGCGATCTCGCCGAGGTTCACGCCATCGAACAATTTGGCGTCATCCGCCTCGGTGACGTAGAGCGTGGGCATAGCCTCGAGGCTGGCACCGATCACCTTGTCGCGGCGCGCGACTTCCAGCGCGCCGGTGACAACGCGGCGAAGCGTGCGGACGCGATTCCATTTTTCGATCAACGCCGCATCCGCCCAATCGCGCGGCGTTTCGGGGAAGGTTTGCAGATGCACGCTGTGGTTCTCGCCGGGGAAGCGATAGAGCCACGCTTCCTCCATGGTGAAACAGAGGATGGGTGCAAGCCAGGTGGCGACCCGGCGGAAGATCTCATCCGTCGCGGTGCGCGCGGCCCGGCGGCGCGGTGAATCCGCCCGGTCGCAATAAAGAACGTCTTTGCGGATGTCGAAGTAGAACGCCGAAAGCTCGTTGGTGCAGAAGGCGAACAGCGTGGAGAACACGCGGTTGAAATCGAATTCGGCATAGCCTTCGCGAACGAGCGCATCCAGTTCCGCTAGCTTGGCGAGAATATAGCGTTCGAGTTCCGGCATTTCCTTCGCGGAAATGCGTTCCTTCTCGTCGAAGCCCGCAAGGTTCGCCAGCATAAAACGGATGGTGTTGCGCAGGCGGCGATAGGCATCGACATTCGCCTTGATGATATCCTGACCGATGCGAAGGTCTTCCGTGAAATCGGAAGACGCGGCCCACAGGCGCAAGATGTCGGCGCCGTTCTTGTCCGCGATCACCTGCGGGGCAAGCGTGTTGCCCAGCGATTTGGACATCTTGTGGCCCTGCTCGTCGAGCACAAAGCCGTGGGTCAACACCGCATCATACGGCGCACGACCGCGCGTGCCACAGCTTTCGAGCAGCGAGGATTGGAACCAGCCGCGATGCTGATCCGAACCTTCGAGATAGAGATCGGCGCGATCCTTCTTCGGCCAAGCCGCTTCGATGGGATGTTCCACCGTGAACGCATGGGTCGAACCGGAATCGAACCAGACGTCGAGAATGTCTCTCACCTGCTCGTAATCGTCGGCATTGTGGTTGCCGAGGAAACGGGACGGCGGCGAATTGAACCACGCATCGGCGCCTTCCTTCTCGAAGATCTCCTTGATGCGCGCGTTGACGGCTGCGTCGTTCAGGATTTCCTGCGTTTCCTTGTGCACGAAGATCGCGATGGGAACGCCCCATGCGCGCTGGCGCGAGAGAACCCAGTCCGGCCTGCCCTCCACCATCGAACCGATGCGGTTCTGGCCGGTCTTCGGATACCATTTCGTGTCCGAGATCGCCTGCATCGCGATCTGGCGCAGCGTCTTGCCGTTCGAGCCTTTGAACGGCTTGTCCATATAGGCGAACCATTGCGGCGTCGCGCGGAAGATGACCGGCGCCTTCGAGCGCCACGAATGCGGATAGGAATGGCGCAACGTACCCTTCGCGAGCAGCGCATTCGCCGCGATCAGTTCCTTGATCACCGCGCCGTTCGCATCGCCATCCTTGCCTTCGGGCGTGAGGATGCG
>CAZTCU010000201.1:0-5539 GCA_964612235.1 uncultured Rhizobium sp. | reverse complement strand
TTTTTTCATGTGGTTGCTCCTTCGCGGACCACATACGTAGCCCGCGCCGCCCCATGAATTGCACGGCTCATGCCACGGCCGGCAGGGTTATCCCCAAGACGATTCAATGGCTTGGGTGGATTGCCCAAAATGTGATGCCTAATTATTCATCAGTACGCACAGAAATGAGCCGTTTCCGTTGCGGCGTCCAGGATAGGTGAAAAGCATGGCCGGATTTGCAAGGTTGGCCACAATGCCGCCCGTGCCCGACTTCAACCCCGTCTTTGCGAACCTGCCCACCACCATCTTCACGGTGATGTCGGCGCTCGCCACCGAGCATGGCGCGGTGAACCTGGGTCAGGGCTTCCCCGATGAGGATGGCCCGCAAGCCATCCGCGCCGTTGCCGCCAAAGCGCTGCTCGAAGGTCCGAACCAGTACCCGCCGATGCGTGGCCGCCCCGAGTTGCGCCGTGCCATCGCCGCCCACGCCAAGAGGTTCTACGGCCTCGACTTCGATCCCGACGTCAACGTGGTCGTGACATCGGGCGCAACCGAAGCCTTGACCGCCTGCATAATGGGTCTGGTCGGGCAGGGCGGAGAGATCGTTTTGATCGACCCTGCGTATGACTCGTATCGCCCCATCGCCGAAGCCGTCGGCGCAAAAATCCGTACCGTCGCGCTCATGCCACCGCATTGGCGGCTCACGGAAGAAGCCCTTTCCGCCGCCGTCACGCCGAACACCCGCGCGCTGGTCATCAACACGCCGATGAATCCCATCGGCCGCGTCTTCGACCGCGAGGAATTGGAAATCATCGCGCGTGTGATTTCGCGGACGAATGCGAATGTGATCTGCGACGAGGTTTACGAGCATCTCGCCTTCGATGGCCGCCAGCACATCCCGTTGATGACGTTGCCCGGCATGCGCGACCGCGTCGTGCGCTGCGGTTCCGCGGGAAAGATGTTCTCGCTCACCGGCTGGAAAGTCGGCTGGGTCACAGGCAGCGCCGCGCCCATCGACGCCATCGCCAAGACGCATCAGTTCCTCACCTTCACCACGCCGCCCGGATTGCAGCTTGGCGTGGCGCACGGTCTCGACAACGAAATCGATTTCACGCTGAACCTAACGAAGGAGCTTCAGCGCAACCGCGATTTGCTCGCTGCCGGACTTTCGCGCTTGGGTTTTGAAGTACTGCCAAGCGAAGGCACCTATTTTCTCACCGCAGGCATTGCCGCCCTCACCAACGAACCGGATCGCACGTTCTGCGAACGGCTGGTGCGCGAAGCGGGTGTCGCCGCAATCCCCTTGAGCGTGTTCTTTTCCGGCGGAAAGCCCGACAGCTTTGTGCGCTTTGCGTTTTGCAAGCGCCGTGCTGTGATCGAGGACGCGCTATCCCGACTTCAACGCAATTTCGCAAAATAAGGAACAACAATGGTCAATCCAAGGACTCCCATCCTCATATCGGGCGCCCAGTTCACCCAGCGCACGGTGAAGGAGAAGAAGATTCAGGAAAGCCTCTCGCCCATCGAAATGCTGGCGAAGGTTTCCCGTGCGGCTATCGCCGATAGCGGTGCTGCCGACAAACTCGCCCGCGCCATCGACACGATCTCCGTCGTCCGCTTCACCGCCGACTCGCCAGGCGACCAGGGCAGGTTGCCCAAGCGTATGTTCCGCAATCCGCCGCTTTCCATCGCGAAACATCTCGGCATCGCGCCGCGCCGCACCATCTACACGGCAACCGGCGGAAACACGCCGCAATGGCTGGTCAATCGCACGGCGGAGGAAATCGCGCGCGGCGAAAGCGAAGTCGCGTTGCTGGCGGGCGCGGAATATATCGGCACGCTTCTGGGCGCGATGAAGAATGGCGTCGACCTCGGCTGGGGCAACAGCCCCGACGTCGATCCCGGCAGCGATCCCGAGGAGATCGGCGACATGCGCGCGGGCGTGAACGACTACGAACGCGCCTATGGCCTGCACTTCCCGGTCAACACCTATCCGCTGTTCGAAAACGCGATCCGCGGCATCAAGCGCCGCTCGCCGCAGGAACATCTGGAGTGGCTCGGCAAATTCTTCTCGCCGTTCACCAAGGTTGCGTCGGAAAATCCCTATTCATGGTTCCCGACCTACCGTTCGCCGGAAGAAATCTCGACGCCCAGCGACAAGAACCGCTTCGTCGGCTTCCCCTACACCAAATATCTCAACGCCGTAATCGAAGTGGACATGGCGGCGGCCGTGGTGATGACGAGCGTGGCGAAAGCGCGCGAGCTTGGCATCCCGGAATCCAAATGGATCTATCTGCATGGTTGCGCCGACGCCTCCGACATCTGGAACGTGACCGAGCGCGTCAATTTCCATTCTTCGCCCGCCATCCACCTGATCGGCAAGAAGGCGTTCGCCATGGCGAACATGGATGTGGGCGACGTGTCGTTCATCGATCTCTATTCCTGCTTCCCCAGCGCCGTCGAACTGGGTTGTCAAGAGTTGGGTATCGCCGAAGACGATCCGCGTGGCCTCACAATCACTGGCGGCCTGCCGTATTTCGGCGGACCCGGAAACAACTATGTCATGCACTCCATCGTGATGATGACGGAGAAACTGCGCGCCAATCCCGGCAAGTTCGGCCTGTGCACGGGCAATGGCTGGTATGTCACCAAACATTCCGCCGGCATCTATTCGACAAAACCGGTGGAAAGCGACTGGCAGCGCGAAGATCCGAAGACCTATCAGGTCGAAATTGACTCCATGCCGCATCCGTCCGTTACGCGGAAGCCAAGCGGCCCGGCGAAGGTGGAAACCTACAGCGTCATCACCGACCGCAAGGGCAAACGCTTCGGCCTCATCGTCGGCCGCACCGCCAACAACAGCCGCTTCCTTGCCAACACGCCGGACGACGACGTAACGCTCGACCGCATGATGCGAGAGGAAATGCTCGGCCGCGAAGGGCAGGTGAGCCAGGAAGGCCCGATCAACCTGTTCCGGTTCGCCTGATGCCGCGCCTCTATATGGTGCGTCACGGCCGGGCGGCTGCGACGTTCGGCGAAGCGCACGATCCGGGCCTGGACGATCTCGGCCGTTCGCAGGCCGAAGAGGTTGCAAAGAAGCTGGCGCCGCTCGGCCCGCTCGCAATCGTTTCAAGTCCGCTCGCCCGCACGCGCGAAACAGCGGCACCCCTCGCGAGGTCATGGAACCGTGAGCCGTTGATCAAGGAAGCCGTGGCCGAGATCCCCTCTCCGGGTCTCGATCTTGCCGAACGCGCGCAATGGTTGCGCAAATTCATGGCCGGTTCCTGGCGCGCCGCGACGCCGCCGCTGGCGCAATGGCGCGAAGATGTAATCGCGGCACTTGTGGAACTGAAGCAGGATACCGTGATCTTCTCGCATTACGTCGCGCTCAACGTCGCGATCGGCGCCGCAACCGGCGACGATCGCGTGACGTCCTTTTCGCCGGAGAATTGTTCGGTGACGATCTTCGAAACCGCTGGCGAGAAACTGGCGCTGATCGAAAAGGGCAGGGAAGCGCCGCTCACCAAAGTGAACTGATCGGGAGGCAACATGGCACTCGAACCGTATGAGATGAACGCCGCCGAACTATCCGCCGCGTTCGAAGCCCGCGACTTGTCGCCGGTAGAAGTCACCGAAGCCTGCCTCGGCCGTATCGAGGCGCTCGACTCCTCGATCAATTCCTTCTTCCACATCGACGTCCACGCCACCGAAACCATGGCGGAGGAATCCGAAAAGCGCTGGCTCGAAGGCGAGCCGCTTTCGCCGCTGGATGGCGTGCCGGTCGCGATCAAGGATTTGCTGCTGACCAAGGGGTGGCCCACGCGGCGCGGCTCGCTCACCATCGACCCGAAAGGTCCGTGGACGGAGGATGCGCCTTCGGTCGCCCGCTTGCGCGAAGCGGGCGCGGTGTTGATCGGCAAAACCACGACGCCTGAATTCGGCTGGAAAGGCTCGACCGACAGTCCTCTCACCGGCACGACGCGCAATCCGTGGAACAAGGACAAGACGCCCGGCGGTTCGTCAGGCGGATCGGCGGCCGCGGTCGCCGCGCGTTTCGCGCCGCTTGCATTGGGAACTGATGGCGGTGGCTCGATTCGCATTCCGGCGAGCTTCACCGGCACGTTCGGCCTCAAGCCTAGTTTTGGGCGCGTGCCGGCCTTTCCGTTGTCGCCCTTCGGCACCGTTGCGCATGTCGGCCCGATGAGCCGCGATGTGCGCTCCAGTGCCATGCTGATGAACGTCATCACTAAGCCCGACGCGCGCGACTGGCATTCGCTTCCCTATGAGCCGATGGATTACGCCGCCGAACTTGAAGCGCCATTGCGCGGCAAACGCATCGCCTTCAGTCCGCGCATGGGATACGTCAAACGCCTCGATGCCGAGGTAGAATCCCTCGTCAAAGCCGCTGCGAAACGTCTCGAAGACCTCGGCGCCCATGTCGAATTGGCCGATCCGCCGGGCGGCGACCCTAGCGATATCTTCCAGAAGATCTGGTGGTCGGGCGCAGGCTACCTTCTGGGCGATCTCAGCGAAGACAAGCGCGCGCTGCTCGATCCGGGCCTGCGCAAGATGGCCGACGTCGGCAACAGCTTCACCAAGAAGCAATTCATAGACGCCAACGCCTCGCGCGGTGTCTATGGCACGCAGATGCGCATCTTCATGGAGAAGTACGATTACCTTGTCACGCCTGCGCTCGCGACGACAGCGTTCGACGTGAATCAGCTTTCGCCGCTCGATGACGACGGCAAGGCATGGATGGCGTGGACGCCGTTCAGCTTCCCCTTCAATCTCACGCAGCAACCGGCTGCGAGCGTGCCCTGCGGTTACGCCTCCAACGGCCTGCCGGTCGGGCTTCAGATCGTGGGGCGCATGTTCGATGACCGGGGCGTACTCGCCGCGGCCTACGCCTATGAGATGGCGCAGCCACTCTATGACAGAACACCGCCGGGCTTCTGAACGCTCTTGCAACGCGAAGCGTCTTGCGTATTGTGCGCGCCCATGAATTCGCACATCTCCATTTCGCGACGCCGCGCATTCTTCCGAGGAGGGGTGTAAGCGCTCGCGCATATGCGAATTGCTGGAAGCCCCGCCGGATGCGCGGGGCTTTGTCTTTCCAGCCATCCGGTCGCCTGACGGAGACCGCCATGAACATGGACAGACTGAGTGCCAGCGTCGAAGAAGCCTGCCTGAACGCCTGGCCCGCGCTAAAAGAGATTTTCTACGACGGCTGGCTGATCCGCCTCGCCGAAGGCCACACGCGCCGTACCAATTCCGTGAACGTCATCGGCCCCGGCATCTATGATCTTGCCGAGAAGATCGGCCATTGCGAGGCCATCTACAGCGCTCACGGCCTGCCGACCTATTTCCGCATTCGTTCCAACGATCATCCGGCACTGGAAGAAAAGCTCATCGCGCGCGGCTTCCGCGCAGAGGATGAAACGCGCACGCTCTATCTCGATTTTGCGAACACGCCGCCCGTACCGTCCGATGGAATCGAAATCGCCGAACGCCCCAGCGCCGAATGGCTCGCCGCGCATGAGCGATTCTCCGGCCGCCCGGC
>CAZTCU010000200.1:0-5557 GCA_964612235.1 uncultured Rhizobium sp. | reverse complement strand
ATCGATTTCGTCGATGAAGATGATGCAAGGCGCATTCTTCTTGGCCTGTTCGAACATGTCGCGCACGCGGCTCGCGCCGACGCCGACGAACATTTCCACGAAGTCGGAGCCCGAGATCGTGAAGAACGGCACGTTCGCTTCGCCCGCGATGGAGCGGGCCAGAAGCGTCTTACCCGTGCCCGGAGGGCCTACGAGCAGCACGCCCTTGGGGATGCGTCCACCGAGCCGCTGGAATTTCTGCGGGTCGCGGAGGAATTCCACGATCTCCTTCAATTCTTCCTTGGCTTCATCGACGCCGGCGACATCTTCAAACGTCACGCGGCCCGTGCGCTCGGTGAGGAGCTTGGCGCGCGATTTGCCGAAGCCCATCGCCTTGCCGCCGCCCGCCTGCATCTGGCGCATGAAGAATATCCAGCCGCCGATCAGGATGATCATCGGAAGGGACTGGATGAGGATACCGACGAGAGAGATGCCATTGTCTTCCGGCTTGAACGAATAGTTCACGTGCCGGGCATTCATCTTCTCGATAAGATTGGTGTCGCTGGGACCGTAGGTGACGAAGGCCTGGCCGTTCGACAGATGGCCGTTGAACGTGCCGTTCTGGATGGTCACGTCTTTCACGGCGCCGGTATCGACCTGGCGGTAGAATTCGGAGAAGGTCATCGGCGCATTCGCCGGATGACTTGTCGATCCCTGGAACAGGTTGAACAACGCCACCAGAAGCAGGGCGATCAAGATCCACAGGGCGAGATTACGAAGATTGTTCACTGTCATCCTTTCGGGGGACTACCCCAGCCGGAACCCGGCCCGCCTACTTTAGAGCGTCTCTAGTAAATAGGAATGCTACTGCGCCGTTGCCAGACGCGAAAATGTTAAGAAATTTAATCACACCCGGCAAACGCGGCTGAAGAATGACGTTAAGCGAATTGGTTGACCGGGAACGCCCGTTAACGCGGCGGAAAGTCCCTACGCTCACGAGGGTTTGACTTGGGGTTTCACCCGGCCGGGCTCTTTTTCCAGCAGAAGCGTGCCGGAACCGAAGACGGCGAGCCGTTTGGGCGCGACACCCAAACGGCAACCGTGAAGCGTCCGGGCCGCGAAACGGCCGGTTGAGAGGGAATCGAACAGGGATTCCAGTTGCTCGAAACGAGGGCGATAGGGCTGGCCGCCCGCCTCTTTGAGGAGCGCGGCCAAGGCGCGCAACCCCAGTTCCCTTGGCGCCGCGGCGAGCGCCGCCCCGTCGATCAGGATTCGGGCGCCGTCCCGCCGGGTGGCGGTATCGAGCAACAGGGCCGTGTCGCGCTCCAGCACCTCGCGCGCGCGGGCCAGATGGCGGGCGGCGGCGGCGATGCGGGCGGTGGTAAGGCCCGCTTCCTCCAGTTCCCGGCGAATCGCCCGGAACCGGACGCGGGCGAAGCGCGGATCGGCGTTCATCGGGTCTTCGTGCCAGGCGATGGCGCGCGCTTTCAGGAAGCGGCGGAGTTCCTCGCGCGTCATGTCGAGCAGCGGGCGCACGAGCGAGAGGCCGGAAAAATTTTCGAGCGGGAACGGCGCGACGGCGCGCATGGCGCAGAGACCATCCAAGCCGCTGCCGCGTGCAAGGCGCAAAAGAAAAGTTTCGGCCTGATCGTCTTGGCTGTGCGCGACATAGAGATGGGAAATTCGGTTGGCGCGGCACCATTCGCCCATCAGCCGATAGCGCGCTTCGCGCGCGGCGGCCTCGATGCCGGATTTGGGTTTGCCCGACTTCCACGACAGGATTTCGCAGGCGAGGCCGAGCTTCTTCGCCTGCGCTTTCACATCGCTCGCGCGCGTCTTCGATCCCGCGGTGAGGCCGTGATCGACGGTAAGGATTTTGGGGCTTGCGAGTTTTCGCGCGCGCGCCCAATCGGCGAGAAGGTGCATCAGCGCGACGGAATCGCCGCCGCCGGAAACGGCAACCGCGCCGGGCCACAGATTGCCCAGCCCAGCCATGGACGTCGCGAAACGAGCGGCGAGTGCCGCCTCAGCGGCAGGAGGCCGCTTTGCGATCGCTCTTCGCCGTGGCGAGGATCGTGTCGGAGGCTTGCGGGTATTTGGCTTTGATCGCGCCAAGGGTGGTGCAACCTTCCTGCTTCTGTCCCATCGCGATCAGCGACTGGCCGAGCTTGAGCATCGAGTCCGGGGCGCGGCTGCTTTGCGGATATTTCTTGATCTGCTCGGCGAAGGCGCGCGCGGCACCTGTATAATCCTTCTGCACATAGGCTATGTCGCCCACCCAATAGACGGCCTGCGGCGTCAGCATGTCGTCGGGATGGTTGTCGGCGAAGCTGCGGAAGGCGCCGCGTGCTTCGTCATAGCGGGCGCGCGCGAGCAATTGCATCGCCGAATTGTATTCGCTGTTGCTGTCGACGCTGCCGAGTTCGCGCGGCGCTTCGGTGGCGGTTCGCGTGTAGCGGCTTTGCGGCGCGTTCACATCGTTTGCGCTCAACGTGCCGAGCGAACCGGGCGGCGGGGCAAGTTGTTGCGTGGTGTCCCCGGCAGAACCGAAGCGTTGGGCAGGCGGCGGCGCGCTGATATTGCTGCCCTGCTGGCCGGCCGCGCCGCAATTCAATCCGCCGTCGCCCTGATCGGTGGCGCCAAGCTGCTGCGCGGACATGGTGCAGAGACGATAGTCGAAATCCTTGTGCGCGCGGTCGAGCGCGGTGTGCAATTCGTCCACCTGGTGACTCAATTGCTCGTTCTGGCCGGTGAGACGGCGCACGGTGTTTTCGAGATCCTGCACGCGCTGGTTCAGGGACTGGATGCCGGAATCCTGTGCGTTCTCGCGCTGGCGCGCGGCTTCGGCGGCGGCTTTCTCTTCGTCGGATTCGCCGAAGATGCCCGCAACCCGGGTGCGGGGATGGCTGTCGTCGCCGAGGTCGCGGCTGAGACGGCGCGATTCCGCATCGATATCCTCGTCCTTGTCGAAGACGCCGGCGACCGCGTGCCCTTGCGGCAGCAACAGGGGCGTCAGCAGGGAAACCGGGACACCGAGCGCGAGGCTCGCGGCAAAGCTCAGGGACTTCAATCGTTCACGCATCTACGCAACCTTCAGACAGGCATGGTTATTCGGCGCAAATACTTAGCCGAAATTGAGGCCCCTCCCAAACAAGGAGCCAAAAGAAAAGGGCGCCCTCCATAAGAAGAGCGCCCTTTTGTCGTCTACAGCGTCATCTTACGACGCGGCAGCGCCACCGGCGATGGTGGACACGCCACGGCGGTTCTGCGCCCAGCAGGATTCGTCGGAGGCCGTGCAGACCGGACGTTCCTTGCCGTAGGACACCGTTTCGAGACGCGAAGAGGAAACGCCCAGGCTCGCCAGGTATTCCTTCACCGCGTTGGCGCGGCGCGCGCCGAGCGCGAGGTTGTATTCGCGCGTGCCGCGTTCGTCGCAATGGCCTTCAATGGTGAGGCGGACGGCCGGGAATTTCTGCAGCCAGGTGGCCTGACGCTGCAGCGTGCCCTTGTCTTCGTCGGTCAGCGCATACTGGTCGTAGTCGAAGTGGACCGTATCGCCGACATTGACGCGCAGATCTTCCGCGCTGCCGGGAACGATGGTCGACACCGGAGCGGGTGCAGGAGCGGCGGCTTGCGGCGGCGGGGGGGCCTCCGGCGGCGGCGCTTCTTTCTTCGAGGCGCAGCCCGCCACGAGCAGGGCGGATACGACCGCCGCGAATTTGAGACCCGTCGATAATTTTTTCATGGAATTGGAACTCCGTACGGTACTGCCCCGGGTGCGTCAGGGCGGTCCGAAAGGAAGAACAGGTGCGCGCACCACTCGCAGTAACGCTTAAAGGCCGAAAAAGACCCCAAAACAAGGCAAAAACGTCGCCCGATTCTAGAAATTCCGGGTCAGTGGATCAAGGGTGACCACGCGGGATCGGAGGCACCGCCGGGGGTTGAAACTTTCCGCTCGTTGCGACCTGTGACATCCACCGACCAGATGGAGGACCCCCTGCCCCCCCGGGCGGACCGGGTGAACATCAGGACCCGGCCGTTGGGGGCCCAGGTCGGCCCCTCGTCCTCCCAGCCGTCGGTGATGACCCGCTCGCCCGAACCGTCTGGGGCCATTACGCAAATCCGGAAGGCGCCCTTGGACTGCTTGGTGAAGGCGATGAGGTCGCCGCGCGGGCTCCAGACCGGGGTGCCGTTCTTGCCGCTGCCGAAGCTGATGCGGTGCTGGTTGGAGCCGTCGGCATTCATCACATAGACCTGCTGCGAGCCGCCGCGATCGGACTCAAATGTAATCTGTCGTCCATCGGGCGAATACGACGGCGCGGTATCGATCGACGGATCGGTGGTGAGCCGCGACACCGAGCGCGTGCGCAAATCCATTATATAAATGTCGGAATTGCCGCCCTGTTCGAGCGTCATCACAACTTTGTTGCCGTCGGGCGAGAAACGCGGCGAGAACGTCATGTTCGGGAAATTGCCGAGCATCTGCTGGCGTCCCGTTTCGAGATCGAACAGATACACGCGCGGCTTGCCCGCGATGTACGACATATAGGCGATCATCTGCGCGGTCGGGTTGAAGCGCGGGGTGAGCACCAGATATTCGCCCTTGGTGAGGAAGATCGGGTTGGCGCCGTCTTCGTCCATCACGGCGAGGCGCTTGCGGCGGTTGATCGCCGAACCGGATTCCGAAATGAACACGATGCGGGTGTCGAAATAGCCCTTCTCGCCCGTGATGCGCTCGTAAATTTGGTCGGAGATCATGTGCGCGATGCGGCGCCAATTTTCCGGCGTGGTGAAATATTGCAGGCCCAGCATCTGGCTGCCGCCGAACACGTCCCACAGGCGGAAATCGACGCGCAGGCGGCCGTCGGGCTGGGTGGCGACCTGGCCCGTCACCAGGCCTTGGGCGTTGATGACGCGCCAATTGGCGAAATTGGGCGGCGTGTTGATGTCGCGGATCGCCTCGATGAAGGATTTGGGATCGAGCGGCTTGAACAGGCCCGAGCGTTCGAGATCGGCGCGCACCACGCCCGCGATATTCGCACCTGCCTGCGCATCGGATTGCTGCTGGGCGATGAAATCGGGGATGGCGATGGGAAGCGGCTGGACGTTGCCGCTCGTGACGTCGACCTGAAGGGCGGCAAAAGCGGGCATGCCCGTCAGCGCAAGGATCATCGCCGCGAACGCCAGGATCAAACGCTTCATCTTATCTCTCCGGTCTAATGGCCCATCATCTGGCGCGGATCGAAATGCAACGGATCGATCTCGTGCCACTGATTGTATCGGTCGGCAGGCAATTTATAGGGTTGGCATGTGAAGATTGCACGCCGCGCGGATTCGGCGGCCGCGCGCATGTAGGAATTTTGCGGCTGCGTCCGCTGCGTGACTTCGGCGACCGAACCATCCGGATTGAGGCGCACGAAGAAATCCACGATCAGATCTTCGGGATGCGGCGCGCCGGCGGGCGGGCTCCAGCATTGCGCGATCTGATTGCGCAGCGCATCGACGAGATCCATCGTCATCGCATTCTGCGCGCCGATGCCCTTGATCGTGCGGTCGGCGACCTTCGCGTTGGTCTTTT
>CAZTCU010000199.1:0-5578 GCA_964612235.1 uncultured Rhizobium sp. | reverse complement strand
ACTTATCATTGGCGGAACGGCCGGTGTGCTGGCCGGTGAGCACCACCAACGGACCGTTCTTCGCCACATGGCCTTCGCCACGAACAATCGCCAACTCGTAAAGCGTTGCGGCCGGAAGATTGCTATGAATTCTTTTTGCGGCGACCAGTTGCGTGAAACGTTCGGGGACATCCCCCGCGGCAGGCAATTGCGACATAAGCAGGCCCTTGGATTGAGGTTCCGATCCCATGGAATGGTTATATTATGCTTGACACATGATAATTTATGTGAAAAGCATAAATAACAGTATATCAGATTAAATAATTCGCGACAATATTGGAAACTGCCCGCATGATCACCGCCGCCCAAATGCGTGCCGCCCGCGCTCTCGCCGGTGTCGATCAGCGCGAACTCGCCGAAAAGTCGGGCCTTTCCGTCCCGACCATCCAGCGCATGGAAGCAAGCGACGGCGTGATCAGGGGCAACGTCGACTCCCTGATGAAATTGATCGTTGCCCTGGAAGCGTTCGGCATCGCGCTGATTGGCGATGGCGCGTCCAGCCCAGGCGGTGGGCGCGGCGTCCGCTTGAAGACCTGAAGGCTTGGTTCACCCGCGTTCGGAACCCGGCGACCGGGTTGCCCAAATGATTGCGAGAAACACTCCTTTCGCGCGCGGCAGTACAGCGAGTGCCAGAACGGCTGTTGCCGCCGGCCAGACCAGCATCGCCACCCAAACTGGCCACAGGACCCAACCGTCGATCACGAAAATCAGCGGAACGATGATATGCCCAACCACCAGTATCGTCAGCCATGGCGGGCCGTCGTCGGCACGGATATGCCTGTAGGCTTCGTCGCAAACCGCACAGTGATCTACCTGCTTCAAATAAACCTTATACAGTGAGCCTTTTCCGCATTTTGGACACTTCCCCATGACGGCGCGACGGATGGCTGTCCACACAGGGGTGGCGGTTGACGCAGTTACCGGCATTGCAAACTCATCATCTATCATCCCGGCCCGCGGAGCAGCCGCTCGGGGCGAGGTGTCTGTGCAGCGAAGCGTGCCGGAACGTTGTTGCTCCCCTGCGAGCCGTCACGCATCGACCTTGAGGAATTTCGCGGCCGCCAAAAGGGCTTGCCGGCGTCTGCCGCCGCCCAAAAGGGATGCTTCCTGTTCGAGCTGGACACAAAGTTTGTTCCGCAATTGTTGGGCGTTAACCTGTTCCAGGTGCCCCATTTCGCTCTCAAACAATCTGACTGTGTGGCGCAGGTCGCCGATCCAATCAGCCGTCCATTCCGCTCGTGCGGCTATCGCTGCGATGAGCACGCGATAGCGCCCGTAAATCTCCTGGGCTCGCATATATCCATCCCCCGCTGGAACGGTGATTTTTGAAGGGCCCGGTGTTCTCCTGATGCCGCATCCGCCGTCGGACGCCAAAATTGATATTGAACCATTAATAAGCGAGGTGTAAACGCTATATATGGTAACATATATAGTATAATTGATGTATGAGACATGATTACTGCTTCTCAGCTGCGCGCCGCCCGTGCCCTTCTCGGCCTCGATCAACGACGCCTTGCCGAACTGGCGGGACTCTCGCTTCCAACCATCCAGCGCATGGAAGCAAGCAGCGGGGTAATACGCGGCAATGTCGATTCCCTGACCAAGTTGATCACCGCCCTGGAGATCGCCGGTCTCGAACTTATCGAAGAAAATACGGTCAGCTATGAGGGTGGGCGTGGCGTTCGACTGAAGACAAAAAACACGCATGCCGGACGGACAGACAGATTCGTCAAGCTGACCCCAATCCCGACGGCTTGAAGGGCGACCCGATGCAAGTTGCGATCTTGCTGTGGTGCATTCTGGCGTTGTTGGCGACCGCCGTGCTTGCGGTTTTGCTTTCGCGGCGGTCGGGCGCCACGGCAACGATCTATGCGGCCTGCGCGATCGTTTCGGCCATCGCGTGCGCAACCGCTTTCACCGGCATCGGTGCCGTTCATTCGGACACCGTGCACCTGCCACTCGGCCTGCCGTGGATGGGCGCCAATTTTCGCGCGGATGCCTTGTCGTCGCTGTTTCTCCTCATCGTCAATCTCGGAGCGGCAGGCGCAAGCCTCTACGCAATCGGCTATGGGCGGCATGAATCGGCGCCCCAGCGCGTATTGCCGTTTTTTCCCGCCTTTCTGGCGGGCATGAATCTGGTTGTTCTTGCGGATGACGCTTTCAGCTTTTTGCTGGCATGGGAATTCATGTCGCTGACGTCGTGGGCACTGGTGATGACCCATCACCGCGCGGCGGACAATGCACGCGCCGGTTACGTCTATATCCTGATGGCGAGCTTCGGCACCTTCGCGCTTCTGCTCGCCTTCGGGTTGCTGGCCGGACCCGACGGCCATTACGGCTTCGAAGCGATCCGGGCGCATCACCCTTCCGCGCTCTACGCCGCGCTTGTGCTTCTGCTGGTCCTTGTCGGGGCGGGATCGAAGGCGGGACTTGTGCCGTTGCACGTCTGGTTGCCGCTCGCCCATCCCGCGGCACCCAGCCATGTCTCCGCGCTGATGAGCGGGGTGATGACCAAGGTCGCGATCTACGCGTTCATCCGTATCGTGTTCGACCTGCTCGGACCGCCGGTCTGGTGGTGGGGGATCGTGGTGCTGGCGCTGGGCGGCGCGACCGCTTTGATGGGCGTGCTCTACGCGCTGTTCCAGAACGATCTCAAGCGGGTACTCGCCTACAGCACGATCGAGAATATCGGGTTCATCTTCGTGGGCCTGGGTCTGGCGCTGGCGTTCGGCGCCGATCATTTCCAAACCGCCGCTGTGCTGGCCCTGACGGCGGCATTGTTCCACGCCTTCAACCATTCGATTTTCAAAAACCTGCTGTTCTTCGGTTCCGGCGCGGTGCTGACCGCAACCGGTGAGCGCGACATGGAAAAGCTGGGCGGCCTCATTCACCGCATGCCCGTCACGGCCTTCGCGGTTCTCATCGGTTGCGCGGCGATCTCGGCGCTGCCGCCGCTCAACGGCTTCGCCTCCGAATGGCTGACCTTTCAGGCGATTCTGCTCAGTCCGGAACTTCCGCAATGGGGATTGAAGCTCATCGTTCCGGCGGTGGGGGCGTTGCTGGCGCTGTCGGTGGCGCTGGCTGCTGCGTGCTTCGTCAGGATTTTCGGCATCGCCTTTCTCGGCCGCCCTCGCAGCACCGCCGCAGAAGAGGCGCAGGAAACAGACAGGTTTTCGCTGGGCGTGATGCTCGCGCTGGCCGCAGTCTGTCTGCTCGCGGGCATTCTTCCCGGATTCTTCATCGACGCGATTGCGCCGGTGGTGCAGCACCTGCTTGGCGGCCACATGCCGCGACAATCCTCCATCGCCTGGCTGTCGATGGTTCCGATCACGAAAGATCGAAGCTCGTATAACGGGCTGCTTGTCTTCCTGTTCATCGCGGCATCGGCGTCGCTCGCAGCCCTGGTCATCCATCTGCTGGCGTCCAAAGCCGTGCGCCGCGCCCCCGCATGGGATTGCGGTTATCCGAACGCAAGTCCGCTCACGCAATATACGGCGGGAAGTTTTGCCCAGCCGATCCGTCGCGTCTTCGGAACGCTGCTTTTTCGCGCCCGTCTGAACATCGAGATCCCGCCGCCGGGCGATGTGCGGCCGGCGAAATTCAGCGTCCACCTTGAGGATATCGTCTGGAACGTCCTTTACGCGCCGCTGGAGGGCGCTGTCGGCTTCGTGGCCGGGCGGCTGGATGTGCTGCAGTTTCTCACCATCCGGCGTTATCTCAGCCTCGTCTTCGTCACGCTCGTCGTGTTGCTTCTGGTGATCGCAATATGGCGCTGATCCACGATTTCGCCGTTCAGGGCGCACAGATGATACTGGTGGTGCTTTTGGCGCCGCTGGTTACCGGCCTCGTGCGAAAGATGAAGGCGCGGCTGTTGCGCCGCAAGGGACCGCCGGTGCTGCAGCCCTATCGCGATCTGGTCCGGCTCGCACGCAAGGAAGTCGTCCTGGCCGACAATGCCTCGTGGCTGTTTCGCGCAAGCCCCTATCTGATCTTTGCCGCGACCTGGGTGGCCGCCGCGCTGGTGCCGACATTCGCCACGGGCCTGTTGTTCAGCTGGACAGCCGATCTTATCGCGATCGTGGCGCTGCTCGGCAGCGCGCGCTTCTTCCTGGCGCTTGCAGGCATGGACGTCGGCACCAGCTTCGGCGGTATCGGCTCCAGCCGGGAGGTAATGATCGCGTCGCTCGCGGAGCCCGCGATGATCATGATCGTGTTTTCGCTGGCACTGCTGGCAGGCTCGACGCAATTGTCGGCCATCTCACAATATATGGTATCGCCCAATGTGGGGCTGCGCGTGACGCTGGGCCTTGCGCTGATCTCGCTCGTGATGGTGGGGATCGCCGAGAACGCGCGCATCCCGGTCGACAATCCCGCCACCCACCTCGAACTCACCATGGTGCATGAGGCCATGGTGCTGGAATATTCCGGCCGCCATCTGGCGCTGATCGAACTGGCCGCGTCGCTCAAATTGCTTCTGTATCTCTCGCTTATCGGCTGCATCTTCCTGCCCTGGGGCATGGCGCCGATGCGCGCCGGATGGTCCGCCTATGCCGTCGGCGGGGCCGCCTATGTGCCCAAGATCGCATTCGGCTGTTTCGCGCTTGCGATGTTCGAAACCGCCATCGCAAAGATGCGCGTGTTCCGCGTTCCGACCTTTCTGGGCGCGGCCTTGATGCTGGGCCTGTTGGGCGCGCTACTTCTTTTCGTGTCGCGGGGCCTCTAGATGCACGGACTGGCCTTCGACATCGCGCATCTTCTGGCCGGCGGACTCGTACTGGTGAGCTTCATGCTGCTCTACCAGGACCGGCTTTATGCGTTGCTCAACGTGTATGCCTTTCATGCCGTCGTGCTGTCGCTCTCGGTAGGCTGGCAGGCTTATATCCAGGATGCGCCGCATCTTTACATAACGGCCCTCATTGCGCTGGTCTTCAAGGCCATCGTCATCCCCGTCGTGCTTCATCGCATGATCGTACAACTCGGCATCCACCGTGAAATCGAAACGGTCACAAGCATCGGTCCGGTCATGCTTGTGGGGATCGGCCTCGTCGGGCTTTCCATGGCCGTCATGTTGCGGGTCACCACCGATGCGAGCCTGATCGCGCGCGAAGATCTCGCCTTCGCACTCTCCGTCCTCCTGCTGGGCCTGCTGATCATGGTCACAAGGCGCAACGCCGTGGGCCAGGTGGTCGGCTTCATGTCGCTGGAGAATGGTCTGGTCCTTGCCGCGACTGGCGCCAAGGGAATGCCGCTGGTGGTCGAGATCAGCGTCGCCTTTTCCGTTCTGATCGCTTTCATCGTGATCGGAATATTCCTCTTCCGCATCCGCGAACGCTTCGACACCGTGGACGTCCGCGCGCTCGACCGCTTCCGGGGGGATCGCCGATGAGCGGGATACTCAACGGCGTGACCCTGGTTCTGGCGATCCCGGCCGCAGCAGCCGCCCTGCTTGGCGTCCTTCCCGGTTACCGGCTCTCGGCGCGGCTCAACATGCTGGCGAGCCTGCTGACGTTTCTGGCCGCGCTCTCGCTCTTCGTCGCGC
>CAZTCU010000198.1:0-5600 GCA_964612235.1 uncultured Rhizobium sp. | reverse complement strand
CCAGATCGTCTCGCACCGCCTGATGCTCCGGGCGGGCCTGATCCGGCAGGACGCGGCGGGCAGCTATGCCTGGCTGCCGCTCGGCTTCCGGGTGCTGCGCAAGATCGAGCAGATCGTCCGGGAGGAGATGGACCGGGCAGGGGCGGTGGAAATCCTGATGCCCACCCTGCAGCCCGCCGACCTCTGGCGCGAGACCGGCCGCTACGACGCCTACGGCCCCGAGATGCTGCGCATCCAGGATCGCCACGAGCGCGAGCTGATCTACGGTCCCACCAACGAAGACATGGTGACGGAAATCTTCCGCAGCTACGTTCGCTCGTACAAATCGCTGCCGATGAACCTCTATCACATCCAATGGAAATTCCGCGACGAGATCCGCCCGCGTTTCGGCGTGATGCGCGGCCGCGAATTCCTGTTGAAGGATGCGTATTCCTTCGATCTGGACAAAGAAGGCGCGCGGCGCAGCTACAACAAGATGTATGTCGCTTACTTGCGCACCTTTGCCCGCATGGGCCTCAAGACGATCCCAATGCGCGCCGAAACCGGCCCCATCGGCGGCGATCTTTCCCACGAATTCATCGTGCTGGCCGAAACCGGCGAAAGCCAGGTCTTCTGCCACAAGGATCTGCTCGACATGCCGATCCCGGACGAGAACGTCGATTTCGATTCCGATCTCGAACCCATCGTGCAGCAGCGCACCAAACTCTACGCCGCCACCGAAGACGTGCACGACAACGCCCGCTTCGAAGCCGAAGTGCCGCCCGAAAAGCGCCTCTCCGCGCGTGGCATCGAAGTCGGCCAGATATTCTATTTCGGCAAGAAATATTCCGAGCCGATGAAGGCGGTCGTCGCAGGCCCCGACGGCAAGGAAACCGCCATCGAAGGCGGCTCCTACGGCATAGGCGTGTCGCGTCTCGTCGGCGCCATCATCGAAGCCAGCCACGACGACGCCGGCATCATCTGGCCCGCGCCCGTCGCCCCCTTCGATGTCGCCGTCATCAACCTGAAAGCGGGCGATGCGGCCACCGACGCAGCGTGCGAGGACATTTACGCAAAGCTCACCAACGCGGGCAAAGATGTCCTCTACGACGACACGAACGAACGCCCCGGAGCCAAATTCGCCACCATTGATCTGATCGGCATCCCCTACCAGATCGTCGTCGGCCCGCGCGGGCTCGCCTCCGGCACCGTCGAAGTGAAAACGCGCGCAGGCGGGACGAAGGAAGACCTCCCGCTCGACGCCGCGATCAACAGGTTCGCGAAGCCCTGACATGGCCGCGGCGACCAAACCTTTCGCGCCGTTCGAATGGATGATCGCGCTGCGTTATCTGCGCGCGAAGCGGAAGGAAGGTTTCGTCTCGGTCATTTCCGGCATTTCGCTGGTGGGCATCGCACTCGGCGTCGCCACGCTCATCATCGTCATGGCGGTGATGAACGGTTTCCGCCACGAACTGCTTTCGCGCATCCTGGGCCTCAGCGGCCACGTCGTTGTGCAGGGTTACGGCGGCGAGTTGATGCATTTCGATGACGTCGCCGCCAAGGTGCGCGCGGTCCCCGGCGTCGTGCGCGTGTCGCCCGTGATCGACGGTCAGGTGATGGCAACGTCCAACGGCATCTCTCGCGGCGCCTTGGTGCGAGGCATCCGCCGCGACGATCTCGCCAAGCTCACCACCGTTTCCAAAACGCTCTCGCCGGGCGCACTGTCGCGCTTTCAGGGCGGCGATAGCGTCATCATCGGCTACCGCATGGCGCAGCAACTCGGCATCGGTCCCGGCATGACGATCACCTTGATCGCGCCCAAGGGCAACGTCACGCCGTTCGGCACCACGCCGCGCGTGAAGACCTATTCGGTGGCGGGCGTCTTCAACATCGGCATGAGCGAGTACGATTCCAGTTTCGTCTTCATGCCGCTTGAGGAGGCGCAGCTCTATTTCGGCCTCGGCGACGGTGTCAGCGGCCTTGAAGCGATGGTTGCCAAACCCGATGCGGTCGCCGGCTACACGACCGCCATCGCACAGGCCGTCGGCCCCACCGCGCGCATCCTCACCTGGCAGGACGTGAACTCCAGCCTGTTCGGCGCGCTGGAAGTCGAACGCAACGTGATGTTCCTGATCCTCACGCTCATCATTCTCGTGGCCGCGCTCAACATCGTCTCCGGCCTCGTCATGCTGGTGAAGGACAAGGGCGGCGACATCGCCATCCTGCGCACGCTGGGCGCCACGCGCGGCGCGGTGATGCGCGTGTTCCTGATCGCGGGCGCCAGCATCGGCATCTTCGGCACGCTGCTGGGGTTCGTGGTCGGCGTGCTGTTTTGCCAGAACATCGAAGCCATCCGCCAATTCCTCTCGTCTCTGACGGGCACGCAGCTTTTCAATCCCGAAATCTATTTCCTCAGCAAGATGCCCGCGGAGATGGATTCCGGCGAAGTGATCGCCGTCGTCGCCATGTCGCTGTCGCTGTCGCTGCTCGCCACGCTCTATCCAAGCTGGCGTGCCGCCCGCCTCGATCCGGTGGAGGCGCTACGTTATGAGTGACACAGCCCTGCGTCTCGATCGCGTGACGCGCATGTTCAAGGAAGGCGAGGGCACGCTCGAAGTCTTCCGCGACGTGACCCTGGCTGTTCAACCGGGCGAACTCGTGGCGCTGGTGGGCCCGTCGGGTGCGGGCAAATCTTCTCTGCTCCACATCGCGGGCCTTCTTGAAGCCCCCTCAAGCGGCGAAGTCCTGATCGGCAATCAATCGGCATCCGCGCTTCCGGACTCGGAGCGCACGCGCCTGCGCCGCGACACCATCGGTTTCATCTATCAGGCCCATCATCTGCTGCCGGAATTCGACGCATTGGAAAACGTGATCCTGCCCCAGCGCATCGCAGGCAAATCGCGCAAGACGGCGGAAACCGAAGCCAGGCGCCTTCTCGTCGCCTTGGGCTTGGGCGAGCGTCTCGATCATCGCCCGTCGCAGCTATCGGGTGGCGAGCAGCAGCGTGTCGCCATCGCGCGCGCTCTCGCCAATCACCCGAAAATCCTTCTCGCCGATGAACCCACCGGCAACCTCGATCCCCGCACGTCCGGCGGCGTGTTCGACGCATTGCTCGCGCTCGTGCGCAACGAAGGCGTCGCCGCGCTCGTCGCCACGCACAATTACGAACTCGCGGGCCGCATGGACCGCACGCTGGTGCTGGATCAGGGCAAACTGTCGGCCGCCTAAGCCGCTTTTTCGAACGCCGCCAACTGCGCCGCCAGCGCGCGCTGGAATGCTGGACGTGCTTCACCGCGCGCCACATAGGCCTTGATCGCCGGTTCCTTGTCGAGGAGATCGGTGGTGTGCAGCATCCGCAGCACCGTGACCATCATCAGGTCGCCTGCCGTGAACCGGCCTTCCAACCAGTCTTTCCCATCAAGCACGTCTGCCAGCTGCGCCAGCCGCTTTGTTATCCATTCGTCCAGCATCGGTTTTCGCGCTTTCGTCCATTCCTGATCGGCGTAAGCCAACTGGATCAACGCGAGTTCCTGAACCGGCGGTTCGATCGAGTTGATCGCTGCGAATATCCAGCTGGTGGTTCGCAACCGGCCCACTTCATCCTTCGGCATAAGCACGTCGCTCTTTTGCGCGATGCGCAGCACAATCGCACCGGACTCGAATATCTTAAGTCCGTCTTCTTCCATCGCCGGCACCTGACCGAAAGGCTGCAGTGCGCGATACCAATCCGAAGCCTGGTCTTCGCCCAGCCCGATCAGTTTCTCCGTATACGGAATACCAGCCTCTTCCAAAGCCCAGCGCGGACGCAGATCGCGCACCAATCCGCGCACCTGCGGCGGAACCCATTTGTAGGCAGAGATTGTGATCATGTGTTTGCTCCGGTGAGATAGCGTCCCATTTTGTTGAGTGCGCTGTTCCAGCCCTTTTCATGCGCGTTGCAGTTCTCGACGGTCTGCAATCCGTCATGGCGCAACGTCAATTCGGTTTTGCCGCCCAGGTCGCGCAGCGATACGGTGACCAGCGAATCGTCCTCACCGCTCTCCCATTTCCACGTCATCGAAAAACTTTTCGGCCGGTCCAGCGTCTTGAACGTGCCGACGACCGGAATGGTGCTGCCGTCCGACATGTTCATGATGATCTTGTAGCGCCCGCCCACGCGTGGCTCGAACACCGGCACCTTGCAGGTCACGCCCTCCGGCCCGATCCAGGATTGGAACTGTTCGTGTTCCATCCACGCATCGAACACCCGCGCAGGCGAGGCCTCGAATACGCGCCTCACGATCAGCACGGGGGCATCGGTCATTGTGTTCATGGCATCTTCTCCGGGTTCTGTTTGAGGAACGCATCCAGCCGATCGAAGGAGCCGGTCCAGAAGCGGGCATAGCGTTCGAGGTGATCGAAGGCATCTTTCAGCTTTTCGGGCTTCAGGCTGCAGCGGCGATGTTTGCCCTCCCGCTTGTTCTCGATCAGCGAGGCGTCCTCCAGCACCTTCAGGTGGCGGGAGACCGCAGGCATCGAGATGGCGAAGGGCTCCGCCAATTCGCCCACCGTGGCGCTCCCCAGCGCCAGTCGGGCGAGGATGGCGCGGCGGGTCGGGTCCGCAAGTGCTTGAAACGTATGGTCGAGCGTATTCATTTAATTGATATGTTAAATAACATATCCGTTAAGTCAAGCAGCAAGCAAATTGATCTCGTTTTGTTCTTGACTCAATAAGAACAAATGTGGAACAATACCCGGCCTTGAGGAGGAGAAGAACAAATGTCCGCTTGGCTAAAAGATGCGATTTCCGGTCTGTTCCTGATGACGTTCATCGTCGCTTCGTTCGGCATGGCCGACATGGCGCGCGCCATGATCGGTTCCTGAACGACAAACTGTGGATGGAAGCCCAAGCCGCGTGTCCTGCGCGGGGCAGGGCCCCGATACTGCCAAACCAAAATCGAGAGGGAATCGCGTCCGTGGCGGATCGCAAAGCGGCATCTTTTGTACATCTGCGGGTTAAGAGCGCCTATTCGCTCCTTGAAGGCGCAGTGCGTCCGAAAGAACTCGCGGACCTCGCAAAAGACAACGCGATGCCCGCCGTCGCCGTCACCGACACCAACAATCTGTTCGGCGTCTTTGAGATCAGCGAGACGCTGGCGAAGAAGGGCGTGCAGCCTATCGTCGGCTGTCTTGTCTCCGCCGAATTGACGCCAACGCAACCGTCGGCGTCTGCCTCGCGTCCCAAACCACCGGGTCTGCCGCTGCTCGTGCAAAGCGCGCGGGGTTACGAGAACCTTTCGAAGCTCTTGAGCGCTGCCTATCTCGAAGCCCAGCCCGGCGACTGGCCGCACGTCGATCTTTCCGGGTTGGAAAAACACGCCGAAGGCCTGATCGCTCTCACCGGCGGTCCCGGCGGCCCGTTGAACCAGCTTCTTGCAGCAGGCCAGCCTGAAGCGGGCGAAAATCTGCTGCTGAAACTCAAAGCGATCTTCGGCGACCGCCTCTACATCGAACTGCAGCGCCACGGCTTGCCAGAAGAACGCGCCGTCGAAGACACGCTGCTCGAACTCGCCTACACGCACGGCACTCCCATTGTCGCGACCAACGACGTGCATTTCGGCAAGGAGCATATGTACAAAGCG
>CAZTCU010000197.1:0-5608 GCA_964612235.1 uncultured Rhizobium sp. | reverse complement strand
CCACCAGATGGCCGGGAAGGTCGGCTTCCGAGGGGCGGGCGATCTTGGGCACATCGGCTTCGTCGCCTTGCGCCACCGCGATGTCGGGAATGATGCCCTGCGCCTGGATCGAATGGCCCGACGGCGTGAAGTAGCGCGCCGTGGTCAGGCGCAGCGCACCGCCGCCTTCACCCAGCGGGATCACGGTCTGCACCGAGCCCTTGCCGAACGAGGTCATGCCCAGGATCGTCGCGCGGCGATGGTCCTGCAGCGCGCCCGCCACGATTTCGGAGGCCGACGCCGTGCCGCCATTGATCAGCACGATGATCGGCTTGTTGTCGGTGATGTCGCCCGACTTCGCATCGTAACGCTGCGTGTCTTCGGCATGACGGCCGCGCGTCGAAACGATCTCGCCGGAGGTCAGCAAATCGTCGGACACCGAGATCGCCTGGTCGAGCAGGCCGCCCGGATTGTTGCGCAGGTCGATCACATAACCCTTGATGCCCGAGCCCATCTGCTTCTTGAGATCGCGCACGGCCTTTTCAAGACCGACATTGGTCTGTTCGTTGAAGCCGGTGATGCGGATGTAACCGACATCGGCTTCGCGATGCCACTTCACGCTGTCGACCTGGATGATCGCGCGCGCCAGCACCACGTCGAACGGCTTCTTCTGGCCCTGACGCAGAACGGTGAGCGTCACCTTGCTGCCTTCGGGGCCGCGCATCTTGTCGATGGCGTCGTTGAGCGCCATGCCCTGCACCGGCGTGTTGTCGATGGCGGCGATGTAATCGCCCGGCTTGATGCCCGCTTTCGCAGCCGGCGTGTCGTCGATCGGCGAGACGACCTTCACCAGCCCGTCTTCCATCGTCACTTCGATGCCCAGACCGCCGAACTCGCCCTTGGTCTGGATCTGCATGTCGGCGAAGCTTTTCGCATCCATGTAGCTCGAATGCGGATCGAGCGCGGACACCATGCCTTCGATGGCATTGTCCACCAATTCGCTGTCGTCGACGGGTCGCACATAATTGGCGCGCACACGTTCGAATGCATCGCTGAAGAGATCGAGCTGGCGATAGGCGCCCATGTCGTTGGCACCCTGTGCGGGCAGAAGCGTGATCGCGGCGCCGAAACCCAGCACCATGCCCAACACGATAAACGCAATGCGCTTCATGATTTTTGTGCCTTTCGCGGCTCGCTCATCAACCACGGCGCCGGATCGACGCCCTTACCGTTTCGCCGCAGTTCCATATAGAGCTTCGCAGGCTCTATCTCCGGCATAGTGCCGACAGGTTCCCCGGCCAGCAATTGGTCTCCTGGCCGCACGGAAACGCGATCCAGCCCTGCCAACACGAGATCGTATCCAGCCGCCATCTGCAAGATCAAGACACGTCCCGTCTTATGGTAAGGACCGGCAAACAGCACCTCCCCATCGGCGGGCGCCACCACCTGCGCGCCCCCTTCTGCCGTAAAAGTCACGCCCGGCGCGGTTGCGCCGCCCACCCCTTCCATGCCGCCCGAGACCGAAGGCCCCAATACCGGCCGCAACAGAGAATCGCGGGACAGTACGGCGGATTTGCGGTCGTTTGCGGTAACCACCATGACGCCCGCCACCGGCGGTTTGCGCCGCAGCTCGGCCACGCGGTCGAGCAGGGTTTCCAGGCTTGCCGCCTGGTTCGCCACCGTATCGAGCTTACCCTTAAGATCGCCATACTGGCTTTGGGCGGCAGTGGCCTCGGCTTCCTTCATCGCGACAAGTTGATCGAGCTGGTTGCGCGCGACAGAAAGTTCCGCAGCGTTCTTTGCGCTCTCGGCCCTTCGCGCGACCAGTTCTTCGCGCGTCTTGCGCAGCGCGTTGAGCTTCTTCGCAAGCCCCGCGGCCTCCCTGTAGAGCCGCGGCAGCGAAGCGCCCAGCAGCATCGCGCTATGCACCGCGGCGGACGCATCGTCGGGCCGCATGATCATCGCGGGCGGCATGTCGTGCTGCAGCCGTTCGAGCACGGCGAGCAGGCGGCTCACCGAGGCGCGGTCGCGCACGAATTCGCGATTGAGCTTGTCCTCGTCGGCGCGCAGCAGAAGCACCTGCGCGTCGAGCGTGGTCTTCTCCGCTTCCAGGGCCTGCACCTTGGCCGCCGTGGCGATCAGTTTCTCGCGCAGGGTCTTTGCCTGCGAATTCAGCCTGTCGCTTTTCTCTTTCGCGGCATCGACGCGCGGACGGTTCTCGTCGATCTGTTTCTGCAGCGCGCGATACTGGTCTTCGGTCGTCGGCAGTTTCGCCATGTCGCTGAGCGGCACAGCCCCGCTCAGATCTTCCGCGATGGGCGGCGCGTTTTCCCTGGAGGCTGCCCAAGCGGGCGCAGAACAAAGAAGGCTGAAGCCGAGCACAAGAAGAATGTGGGCCCCGAGCGCTTTCAGGCGACGTTCTCCGCAGCCGTGCCCGCGCGCTCGGTCAGCGCATGACCGCTCATCGCCGCCGGTTTCTTCAATCCCATGAGATCGAGAAGCGTCGGCGCCACATCGGCGAGCTTGCCGTTGGAAAGACGAAGCCCGGCATTGCTCTTGGCGTTGATCGCGATCACCGGCACGTCGAGCGTGGTGTGCGCGGTGTGCGGCTCGCCCGTTTCGGGGTCCTTCATCATCTCGACATTGCCGTGATCGGCGGTGAGCAGCATCACGCCGCCCACCTTCTCCACCGCCGCGCGCAAGCGCCCCAGACAGACATCGATCACTTCCACCGCTTTCGTGGCGGCTTCCATGATTCCGGTGTGGCCCACCATGTCGGGATTGGCGTAGTTCACCACCACGAGATCGTATTTCTCCGACAGAATGGCCTCTTCCAGCTTTTTGGTCACCTCGTAAGCCGACATTTCCGGCTGCTGGTCATAGGTCGCGACCTTGGGGCTCGGCACAAGGATGCGATCCTCGCCCACGAACGGATCTTCGCGCCCGCCGTTCAGGAAGAAGGTGACATGCGCATATTTTTCCGTTTCCGCGATGCGCAACTGCTTCAACCCCAGCGACGCCACATATTCCCCGATCGTGTCGCGAATATCTTCCGCCGGAAACAGCGCGCCCATGAACACCTTCAGCGCCTCGGAATATTCGGTGAGACCGGCAGCCGCCGAAAACTTCACCACGCGCCCGCGCTCGAAGCCCGTGAACTTCGGATCGAGCAGCGCAATCGAAATCTCGCGCGCGCGGTCGGCACGGAAATTGGCGAACAGCATCGCGTCGCCGTCGGCCGCGCCCGCATAATCGCCGATCACGCAAGGCATCACGAATTCGTCGGTGACGTTTGCGGCATAAGACGCTTCCACCGCTTCGAACGCATTGGAAAAGCGCGCGCCTTGCGCCGACACCATCGCGTCATAGGCTTTCTTGACGCGATCCCAGCGCTTGTCGCGGTCCATCGCGTAATAGCGCCCGGAAACCGTCGCCATCCGCACGCCGGGAAGCCCCTCGATCTTCGCCTCGAAATCCTTCAGGAAACCCAGCGCGCTCTTGGGCGGCGTATCGCGCCCGTCGAGATAGGCATGCACGAACACCGGCACGCCTTCATCGGACACCGCGCGCACCAAAGCCGCGATATGATCCTGATGCGAATGCACGCCGCCGGGCGACAGCAGCCCCATCACATGCACCGCGCCGTTCGCCGCTTTCGCC
Organism: uncultured Rhizobium sp.; assembly: GCA_964612235.1. Taxonomy (GTDB): domain Bacteria; phylum Pseudomonadota; class Alphaproteobacteria; order Micropepsales; family Micropepsaceae; genus Rhizomicrobium. The sequence goes on along the minus strand of CAZTCU010000197.1, from coordinate 1,969 downwards.
TTGGCGATGAGGTCAACAAGCACGGGACGTTTGGCGAGGCTTCCGTCGGCAACCGCATCGTCGATGCGCGGCAGGTCCTGCATCACAGTGCGGCCCGCGCCGATATTGAGATGGCCGACTTCCGAATTGCCCATCTGCCCGTCCGGCAACCCCACCGCGCGCCCCGAGGTCGCCAGCAGCGCATGCGGGCAGTCGGCGATCATCCGGTCGAAATTGGGGGCCTTGCCTGCAGCGCTCGCCGCCGCGATGGCGTTGTCCTTCGTCTCCGGCCTCCAGCCCCAGCCATCGAGGATGCACAGCACGCCCGGCCTCTGCCGGAGCTTGGGGGGGTGATCGGTCATGCCCTGCAAAATAGGAATCCCCCGAATCCAAGTCCATGTGACCAAAGGCGATTTTCGCCCGGAAAAACCTGCCCAGTGGCCGGTTTCGGCCCCCTAAGCCATATATCAAGTAATTGATATTATTGAATAATTTTCCCGCCAAAACCGGCACGCTTCTGGCATCCACCGAACCGGACCCCATAGGCAGAATGCGTATGCCCACGCGCTCGACACTTATACATAAGACCCTGGCCACCTTGGCGGCGCTCCTGATCGCGCTTTGCCCGGTCGAGGCGTTCGCCTTTTCGCGCATCAAGGATCTCGTCGAGGTCGAAGGCATTCGCGACAACATGCTGGTGGGCTATGGCCTGGTCGTCGGCCTCAACGGCTCGGGCGATTCTTTGCGCAACGCGCCGTTCACCCAGCTTTCCATCCAGACGATGCTGGAGCGCCTGGGCGTCAACACGCGCGGCGAATCCATGCAGACCAAGAACGTCGCCGCTGTGATGGTGACCGCCAATCTTCCCGCCTTCGGCGCGCAAGGCTCGCGCATCGACGTGTCGGTGAGCGCGATGGGCGACGCCAAGAATCTGACCGGCGGCACGCTTCTCGTCACGCCGCTGTTCGGCGCCGACGGACAGATCTATGCGCTCGCGCAAGGCCCCGTCGCGGTCGGCGGTTTCTCCGCGCAAGGTGCCGGCGCCAGCGTGACGCGCGGCGTGCCGACCGCCGGACGCATCGCCAACGGCGCGATCATCGAACGCGAAACCGGATTCCATCTGGCGAGCCAGACCACCTTGCGTCTGTCGCTGCACAACCCCGATCTCACCACGGCCACACGCATCGCGGACGCCGTGAACAACTATATCGGCGGCGGCGTCGCACAAGCGACCGATCCATCCACCGTCGCGCTCAACGTGCCCGCGGATTACAAGAACGGCGTGATGGGCCTTCTCACCGATGTCGAACAGGTGAAGGTCGATCCCGACCAGCCCGCGAAGGTCATCATCGACGAAACCTCCGGCGTGATCGTGATGAGCTCGGACGTGCGCGTCTCCACCGTCGCCATCGCGCAAGGCAACCTGACCATCAAAGTCAACGAAGCCCCGCTCGTCAGCCAGCCCGAACCGTTCTCCAAGCAGGGCGAAACCAAAGTCGTTCCGCGCACCACCATCTCGGTGGACGACAGCAAGGGCAACCGCATGGCGGTGCTCTCCAGCGGCGGCGTGTCCTTGCAGAAACTGGTCGACGGCCTGAACGCGCTCGGAGTCGGCCCGCGCGACATCATCTCGATCCTGCAGGCGATCAAGGCCGCGGGCGCGCTGCAGGCCGAAATCCAGGTGATCGGATGAGTGCCGACGCCGTCATCACCGGCGCCACCACGCTGGCGCAAAGCGCGGCCATCCGTGCGCCACATGCCACCGCCAATCTCGGCGCCGCGCAGAAGGCTGCCAAGCAATTCGAAAGCGTGCTGATCACGCAAATGCTGGGCACCATGTTCGAAGGCATCTCGACCGATGGCCCTTTCGGCGGCGGTCAGGGCGAACAGATGTTCCGTTCACTGATGCTGGATGAGTATGGCAAGCAGATAGCCAATCAGGGCGGCTTCGGCCTTTCCGAAGCGATCACCCGCAGCCTTTTGAAGCATC
>CAZTCU010000196.1:0-5616 GCA_964612235.1 uncultured Rhizobium sp. | reverse complement strand
GTCGACCTCCCCGCGAGGGGGAGGTAAGTTTTTCGAGCGCGAACAATCGACACAGTTGTTTATTCCTCTGACAAATGGTCATAATCCCCCCGCTCCCTAAGGCCGCTCGTGGCGATATAAGGGTGAGCGAGCCGCCTCAGGGGTAATGGCCGCGGGAGCTCGACGTCAAAAACACGGAAGGGACTACATATGAGCTCAGATGCAGTGAAACAGATCGTGGAAGGAATGGGCGCAGCGCTCGGCGGCAATTCGGGTCTGGGCGGCACGCTCAAATTCGATTTCGGCGAACCCGGCTCGGTCTACATCGACGGCAAGGCCGTCCCGAACACGGTGTCCGACGGCGCCGGCAAGAATGCCGACTGCACGATCAGCACCACCCTCGAAACCTTCGAGAAAATGGTGAAGGGCGAACTCGACGGCACCTCTGCCTTCATGCAGGGCAAGCTGCGCGTCGCCGGCGACATGGGTCTTGCCATGAAGCTTGGCCCGATCCTTCAGAAAGCGCGCCCCGCTTAATAAGGACAGGTCGATGAAGCCTGCGCTCGAGGCTTTCGAGCCGAGCTTCTTCGATACGAGAGACGGCGTGCGCCTGCGCGCCGCTGTTTGGAACGCCGCGGAGGGTTACCCCCTTCGCGGCGTTTGTCTTGTGCTGCAGGGCCAGACGGAATTCCTCGAAAAATATTGCGAGGTGATCGACGAGCTGCGCATCCGCGGGTTTGCGGTCGCGGCTTTCGACTGGCGCGGGCAGGGCGGATCGGAACGCGCGCTCGCCGACGCGCGCATCGCCCATATCGAAGACTTCTCGCAATACGACGAAGATCTGCGGGCCTTTCTTGAGCAGATCGTCAAACCGCTGACCGACCGGCCGGTGCTGGCGCTGGCGCATTCGATGGGCGCGCACATTTTGCTGCGCACGCTGCACGACCATCCGCCCAACATCGTGGGCGCGGTGCTGACCGCGCCGATGCTGCGGGTTTCGACGCGCGGACAGCCGGAATGGCTGGTGCCGATCATCGCCAAGCTCATGATGCTGTTCGGCAAAAAGAACGATTACGTGCTCGGCATGGAAGCGCGCGATCCGCTGAAGATGACGTTCAAGGACCAGCTCGTCACCTCGGACCGAATCCGCTTCGACCGCACGCAGAATTTCATCGCCGCCAATCCCGAGATCCGTTCGTCCGGGCCGAGCTGGAGCTGGCTCACGGCCGCGTTTGCGTCCATGGCGCGCGTGACGGCGCCGGGCTTTGCAGAGGCGATTCTGACGCCGATCCTTTTGTTCGGCGCGGGAAAAGACCGTATCGTGCAGACGGCGGCGTGCCGGGATTTCGCCCATCGCCTGCCCAACGCTACTTACGTGGAATTCGAAGTGGCCGAACACGAGATCCTGATGGAAAACGACATCGTGCGGACGAAGTTCTGGAAAGCGTTCGACGAATTCGCGAACAAGTTCTTTCCGGTGGAAGACGAGGACGAGTGACCGACACCGACGATCTCGAAAAGGACGCGGAGGGCAAGATCATCACCCGTCCGATCATGGGTTTTTCGACCGCCCCAATCGCGGACATGGCGATCTTCCTGAAGGTGCGTTACGCCGAGACGCCGGACCAGTTGAAGACCGAAGGCAGATCCATCCAGTTCGCGATGACGCCCGATCAGGCGCTCGAACTGGCCTCGATGATGGCGACGCAGGCGCGGCGCATCATCGACATGGTGCCGGATACGCTGGCGAATTGAGCAACTGGTATCGCACGCGGAGACGCGGAGGTCGCGCAGAAGAATCCGCTCCGCGTTCTCCGCGCCTCCGCGTGAAACATTTTGTTGGCGCTTCGCGCCTTACTCGCCGCCTTCTCGGGGGGAAGTAAGACAGTCACCCACCCGCTGTTGCGATAAAGCGTTCGATGGCCTCATCCGGCGTCGCGAAAGAGGTGACGAGGCGGATGAGGGTTTTTCCGTTGGTGGGCGGCGTCCAGTCGTAGAAGACCGCGCCCGCCTTGCGCAGTCGCGCCACCGTTTCGTTCGGCAATCGGGCGAAGACGGCATTGGCTTCGACGGGATCGGCGAGTTCGGCACCGGGGATTTGCGACAGTGCGTCACCCAGCTTGCGCGCGAGTGTGTTGGCGTGCGCGGCGGATTTGAGCCAGCGGTCGTTTTCGAGATAGGCGTCGAGTTGGGCCGAGAGGAAACGCATCTTCGACAGGAGATGGCCCGATTTCTTGCGGCGGTATTCGAAATCCGCGACATCCCTTTCGTGGAAGAAGATCACGGCTTCCGCACCGAGCGCGCCGTTCTTCGTGGCGCCGAAGGAGAGCACATCGACGCCCGCGCGCCATGTCGCGTCGGCGGGCGAGCAGCCCAGATGCACAAGCGCATTGGCGAAGCGCGCGCCGTCCAAATGCAATTTGAGATCGTGCTTGCGCGCGACATCGGAAATCGCGCGCAATTCCGTCAGCGAATAGACGGTGCCGCGTTCGGTTGCCTGCGTCAGGCTGATGGCGGCGGGTTGGGCGTGGTGCACGAAGCCTTTCTGGAAATGGGCGAGCGCATGTTCGATTGCCGCAGGCGAAATCTTTGCGTGCTCGCCTTCGAGCGCCACAAGCTTTGCGCCATGGCTGAAGAATTCCGGTGCGCCGCATTCGTCGACAGCGATGTGGCTTGCCGCATGGCAGACGATCGCGCCGTGCGGCGGCACCAGCGTCGCGAGCGACAGCGCGTTGGCGGCGGTGCCGGTGATGACGGGATAGGCGAAGACCTCGCGTTCGAAAATGTCGTTCAGGCGCGTCCGCACCCGTGCGGTGACGCCGTCGTCGCCATAGGAGCGCGCGGGACCGTCATTGGCCTGTGCAAGTGCAGCAATGATTTCCGGCATCGCACCATAGGCGTTGTCGCTCGCGAAATTCACCCTGACGCTCCTCATTCCGGAACTTTCCGGCCGATTGTCCGTTTGCGCCGGTGACGCCCCCTTCGGCGATATTTGATAGAGGACATACCAGGATGCATCGTTATCTGAAGGCCAGGTTGCTGGCCAGCGCGTTGGTTTTGGCTGCCGTTCCCACCGTGGCCGCGACCACGCCGAGCGAAGCCGCGGTCAGTATTTCCATCGGTTTCAACTACTTCCACGACAACCTGTCGAATTACGGCGACTGGGTCTACAGCAGCCGCTGGGGCCGTGTGTGGCGTCCCGATGTGGATGCGGATTTCCGTCCCTATACGCGCGGGCACTGGGTCGACACCGACGACTATGGCTGGTTGTGGGTATCGGAGGAGCCGTTCGGAGATATCACCTACCACTATGGCCGCTGGGTGAACGATCCTTACGATGGCTGGCTTTGGATTCCCGGTTACGTGTGGAGCCCGGCATGGGTCGTGTGGCGTTCCGGCAGCAATTATACGGGCTGGATGCCGATGCCGCCGACAGAGGCTTTCCTCGAAGGCGATGAAACGAGTTACGACATCAGCGACGATTACGATTACGGCTATCGCCGCTGGTATCCCGACTACAACAACACGACCTATGCTTCGCTCTGGATCTTCGTCGGCAACCGCTACATCGGCGACCGCGATTATCGCCGTTACGCGGTCAGGCGTCCGCGCGTGACGAATATCATCCGCAGCACGCGCAACGTCACGAATTACACCGTCGTCAACAACTATGTCGTGAACCGCAGCATCAGCGCGAATGTGGTACGGCGCGCGGGCGGGCGCGTGCAGCAAGTGCGTGCGGCGAGTGTCATCAAACGCCCCGATCTCATCACGCGCGCCGACCGCGGCCGCGAGATTCAGTCCCGAATGCGCAAGGAAGCTCCGCACGGCACGGGCAGACCAGACAGCGCGCCCAAGCCCACGGCAGAACAGATACAAACCTTGTCGCCCACCATTCGGACGCGCGGCGGCAAGAAGCCGGTCAATCTTCTGACACGGGCAAAGGCGCAAGAGCTGCAGCAAGCGCCCAATGCTGCGAAGCCGAACGCCGACGAAAGGAATGCGGGCAAGCCGCCAACGCCGGAACAGAAACCGCAAGAGGCAACAAAGCCCTTGCCGGGAGCGGCCAATCCGCAAACCCCGGCCGAACAGATGCGCGAACGCGGACGGCGCGGACGCGAAGGCAACGAGCCTGCGAATGCGGCCAAACCCGCAGCGACGGCGCCCGAGCAGAACAAGCCAACCGAGGCGGCGCCTGTGCCGAACAAACCTGCTGAAAGCGGCAATCGTCCACAAGAGCGCCGCAACAATGCGATGCCCCGTATGGATCGGGTGCCCAGCGGCAACGCGACGCCGGAAAAGCCTGCTGCGGAAACACCCAAGCCCGAACCCGTGCAGCGGCAGATGGAGCGCGTGCAGCCGAAGCAGACCGAAGCGCCGGCGCCCGCACCTCCCAAGCCGGAAGCAACGCCCCCGAAACCGGATCGCTCGCAGATGCGCGACGAGATGCGTCAGCGCGTGCAGGAACGCGCGGCGCCCACACCGCAACGCGAGCAGACGCCGGCGACTCAGCAGCGCGAAAAGATACAGGAACGGACGCAGCAAATGCGCGAACGTGCGCAGCCAGCCGCACCGCCTGCTGCCGCACCGCCTGCTGCCGCACCCGCCACCGCGGAGCCGCGTCAGATGCAGCGCGAGCGGCCTGCCGACAACGAACGGCGGGGCAATCGCGACAATAGCGAAAAGAAGAAGGACGAAGACAAGGACAAGAACAAGAAGCCGGATTGATCGTGGTGCGACCGGAAGCGGATGAATCCGCTTCCGGTCTCGTCACGCCGTCTTTTACCAGCTTCCTGTGTTGGGCATGGACGCCCAGGGTTCCTGTGGCGCTTTTGCAGCGCCTTCCTGCAACAGTTCGATGGATATCCCGTCGGGCGAACGCACGAACGCCATGTGGCCGTCGCGCGGTGGGCGGTTGATGGTGACGCCGCCCTGCATAAGTCTTTCGCACACCGCATAAATATCGTTCACGCGATAGGCGAGGTGCCCAAAATTCCGGCCGCCCGTGTAATTTTCTTTGTCCCAATTGAAGGTCAGCTCGACCATCGGGGCCTGATCGCGCTTGGCGCGTTCCACATCATCGGGGGCCGCGAGGAACACAAGCGTGAAACGCCCCCCTTGGTTGTCTATGCGGCGCACCTCCGCCAAACCCAGCTTATTGCAATAGAAATCGAGTGCTGCGTCGAGATCGGCGACGCGCACCATGGTGTGGAGATAGCGCATGGTTCCCTTCCTGCCGTCACAATCGGAGCCTATTACAATGTGGCCGCACATGCGCGCGCTTTGACGCGGGGTTGCCTCAATCTTCAACGCAATTTCGCCATGATGTTGCCCCACCGTCTTTTCAAGCGCGCTGGTCGGGGGACAATTCGCCGCATGAAATCGTCATGCGCTGCGCAATTCGGACCCCGCCGCAGGACAGCGCTCTATCGTTGGTGAGGAAAGCGCCGCTCGGAAAGCCCGCGGAAAAGCGGAGTCCGGCAAGCGGCAACAAGAGGTCGGCAAAATCAGTTTGTTTGCACGCTAAAGCTCTGCCGCGGCAGATTGACATTCTCGTCAATTTTTACCGACTTCGGCGTCTGCTTTTGTAATCAGGAGGTTGAATGGCGTTTCATTCCATGGTTACGATGGGTTCAA
>CAZTCU010000195.1:0-5658 GCA_964612235.1 uncultured Rhizobium sp. | reverse complement strand
GGCAATTTCTTCGAGGATTTCAAACTCGGCCAGACGCTGCATCACGCGACGCCGCGCACGCTCACCGAAGGCGACCGCGCGCTTTATACCGCGCTTTATGGTTCGCGTTTCGCGCTGCAATCGGGCGATGCGTTTGCCAAGCATCTCGGCTTCCACAAAAGCCCCATCGACGATCTTCTGGTGTTCCACACCGTGTTCGGCAAATCGGTGCCGGACATTTCGCTGAACGCGGTGGCCAATCTCGGTTACGCCGAGGGCCGCTTCATAAAGCCCGTCTATCCGGGCGAAACGCTGTCCGCCGTTTCCGAAGTGATCGGGCTGAAGGAGAATTCCAACAAACAGACCGGCGTTGTTTACGTCCGTACCCGCGGGCTCAATGAAAACGACGAGATGGTGCTCTCCTATGTGCGCTGGGTGATGGTGCGAAAGCGCGACCCGGAAGCGCCCACCGAAACCTCGGTGCCGAAACTCGCCGACAGCGTGGCGGCGGAGGAATTGCACGTCGCCCCGCACACCGATTACGCCACGCTGTTCAACAACCAGCTTTCCGGCAGCAACCATCGCTGGGACGATTATCAGCCAGGCGAGAAGATCGACCATGTCGACGGCATGACGGTGGAGGAAGCCGAGCACATGCTGGCGACGCGGCTTTATCAGAACACCGCCAAAGTCCATTTCAACCAGTTCACCGAGAGCAAGGGCCGCTTCGGCCGCCGGCTGATTTATGGCGGCCACGTCATCAGCCTTGCCCGCGCATTGTCGTTCAACGGTCTGGCGAACGCAGTGTCGATTGCGGCGATCAATGCCGGCCGCCACGTCAATCCGCTGTTCGCGGGCGACACGGTGTTCGCGTGGAGCGAAGTCCTCGACAAAGCCGAGATTGCCCATCGCAAGGATGTGGGCGCGTTGCGCCTGCGTCTGGTTGCGACCAAGAATCTTCCTTGCGAAACCTTCCCCGACAAGGACGACAAGGGCGCGTATCCCGAGAACGTGATCCTCGATTTCGATTATTGGGCGCTTCTGCCGAAGAAGCTCTGATGCCGCTTCTGGAGCGTTATCGCGCACTCGTTGCCGAAAAGGCGCTCAAGCCGGATGCCGAACAACAGGCAGCCGCACAGAAACTCGACACGCTCGCCCGCGCGTTGAAATCCTACAAACCCGGCGGCTGGTCGTTGTTCAAGAAGCCCGGGCCTCCGCGCGGCCTCTATATCTGGGGCGATGTGGGACGCGGCAAATCCATGCTGATGGATCTGTTCTTCGACGCCGCGCGGGTGGGCGCAAAAACCCGCGTGCATTTCAACGCCTTCATGGTGCAAACCCACGCCCGCATCCACACCGAGCGACAGAAAGGCGAAAGCGACGATCCCATTCCGCCCGTCGCACGCGCCATCGCGAGCGAGGCGACGCTCCTCTGCTTCGACGAATTCCAGGTCACCGATGTCGCCGACGCGATGATCCTGGGGCGATTGTTCGAACAGCTCTTTTCGCTCGGCGTGGTGATCGTGGCGACTTCCAACACGCCGCCGGAAAAACTCTACGAAGGCGGTCTCAACCGCCAGCTTTTCCAGCCCTTCATCGCGCTGATCAAGGAACGGCTGGACGTCCTCAATCTCGACGGCGCCGTCGATTACCGTCTGCAGCGCATGGCGGGCATGAAGGTCTATCTGACACCGCTGGGACCGGATGCCGATCGTGCGATGGACGAAGACTGGCGCAAACTCACCGACGAAGACCGCGGCACGCCGATGGAGCTGACGGTGCTGGGCCGCGAACTTCCCGTGCCGCAGGCCGCGCGCGGTGTGGCGCGTTTTTCGTTCGACGACCTGTGCAAGGCGGCGTTGGCCGCCGCCGATTATCTGACCATCGCGCACACCTTCCGCACGGTGATGATCGACCGCATTCCGGTGATGGGGCCGGAGATGCGCAACGAAGCGCGGCGCTTCGTGCTCCTGATCGACACGCTCTATGACGAAGGCGTGAAACTGATCTGTTCGGCCGCCGCACCACCCGAGGCGCTTTACACCGATGGCGACGGCGCGGAAGCCTTTCGCCGCACCGCCTCGCGACTGGCCGAAATGCAGAGCGCGGATTATCTTTCGCGCGGCCACAAGATCGAAATGCCCACGGCGGACATCGACTGATGCGCGACCTGCTCTATATGGCGGCGCTGTTACTGATCCTGCTGCTCGTGTTCGGCTATCGCGAACGCATCCTTGAAGCCTTGCGCCGTTTCGACCGCCGCAACATCGAACGCCAGCTCGAGCAGATGAACGAGCGCAACGATCCCACCGCGCATTTCAGGCACACGATGAAACTCGCCGACGAACAGGTCGAGGAGATATTGGAAATCGAAGCCCTTGACGAACGCACCGCCACGCCGGTGACGCGCTACATCTTCCAGGGCGAAACCTTCGCCACGCGCGGTGAAGCCGAAAAAGCCCGCGCCGAAACCGTCGGCCAGATCGCGCGGGGCTTCTATGCCGAATTGCCCAAGGCGCTAGCTGCCCGCGGCAACGGCAAATTAGGTCGGGAATAGTAGATCCAACCTGTCATCCCGGATGGCGCTTGCGCCAATCCGGGACCCATAGTGCGGCGGCTCGATAGGTCCCGGCTCGCGCTGCGCTTGGCCGGGATGACAAAGGTGTGGAAGAATTTCGCGATACGACATCGGAGAAAACAAATGCTCGATCTAAGGAACAAGCGCGTATTGGTCGTCGGCGGAAGTTCCGGCATCGGCGAAGGTGCCGCAAAGGCGGCAGCCGACGCGGGCGCGAAAGTGACGATCGCGTCGCGTTCGGAGGAAAAGCTGAAGGCCGCAGCCATGCGCATCGGGCGCGGTTGCGAACACGCCACCATCGACACGCGCGAAGACGCCTTCGTCGAAGCCTTCTTCGCCAAGACGGGCGCTTTCGACCATGTGGTGATGAGCGCCGCACAGGTGAACATCCAGCCGGTGAAATCGTTTTCGGTCGCGGAAGCACAAGCCTCGATGAATTCGAAATTCTGGGGCACCTATCGCGTCGCCCGCAGCGCCCAGATCAACGAAGGTGGCTCGCTGACCATGGTTTCGGGCGCCGCCGCCGTGCGCGCCACCAAGGGGCGCGCGCTGCAAACCGCGATCAATGCGGCGGTGGAAGCGCTCACCAAAGGCCTCGCCCTCGAATTCGCGCCCGTGCGCGTGAACACGGTCTCGCCCGGCATCGTGGAAACGCCGATCTGGGGCAATCTGGATGAAGCGCGCATCGCCCAGATCAAACAGATGGCAAGCCGCACCGCCACCGGCCGCGTCGGTCAACCGGAAGACATCGCGCAACAAATCCTCGTCTGCATGACCAATCCGTTCATGACCGGCAGCATCGTCTATCTGGACGGCGGTTATCTGTTGTGAAGACGAAACGCTCGAAAGCCTCGGCGGTGCAGGCGTCTGGTCAATGCATTTGCGGGGCGGTCAAATTCGAGATCGACGTTCCGGCACGCTGGGCCTGGCACGACCATTCGGAAGCCAGCCGCCGCGCGCATGGCTCGGCCTATGTCACCTATGTCGGCAGCTACAAGAGCCGCTTCCGTATCCTGAAAGGCAGCGAAAACATTACGCGCTTCGAGGACAAGCCCGGTCGCGGCGTCAGAAGTTTCTGCACCAGATGCGGCACGCCGCTCGCTTATGAACGCGCGCACGCACACGAAATGATCAACATTCCCCGCGCCTTGTTCGAAGCCCGCACGGGCCGCGAACCGCGCTATCACCTTCATCTCGAACAGGCGCCGGAATGGGCTTATCGGGGCGAAACGCTGGCGCCGCTCAAGGGTTATCCCGGTGTCATGTGGGAGCGGCCGAAGCGAAAGAAACGCGCGGAAATGCTGGACCCCATGTTCTGACAACGCATAGCCAAAAGCGCAACGCGGGCGTTAGACTGGTTCATCGCTATTTCACCAAAACGGAGAATGGATATGGCCGACGAGCCTTATGTGCCCCCGAAGATCTGGACCTGGAACAAGGAAAGCGGCGGCCGTTTCGCGAACATCAATCGCCCCGTCGCGGGCCCCACGCACGAGAAGGTGCTGCCGGTCGGCAAACATCCGCTGCAGCTTTATTCGCTCGGCACGCCCAACGGCGTGAAAGTGACGGTGATGCTGGAAGAGCTGCTGGCACTCGGCCACAAGGGCGCGGAATACGATGCGTGGCTGATCAATATCGGCGGCGGGGATCAGTTCGGCAGCGGCTTCGTCGAGATCAATCCGAACTCCAAAATTCCGGCGCTGCTCGACCGCAGCACCAACCCGCCGACGCGCGTGTTCGAATCGGGCTCCATCCTTCTCTATCTCGCGGAAAAATTCGGCGCGTTCCTTCCCAAAGATCATGCGAAGCGCACCGAAGCGCTGAATTGGCTGTTCTGGCAGATGGGCAGCGCCCCCTATCTGGGCGGCGGCTTCGGCCATTTCTATGCCTATGCGCCGATGAAGCTCGAATATCCCATCGACCGTTTCGCGATGGAGGTGAAACGCCAACTCGACGTGCTTGATCGCCATCTCGCCAACCACGAATACATGGCGGGCAATGAGTATTCGATCGCCGACATCGCCATCTGGCCGTGGTACGGCGCGCTCGCCAAAGGTCTCGTCTACGACGCGGGCGAATTCCTGCAGGTGAAGGATTACAAGAACGTACAGCGCTGGACCGACCAGATCGGCGAACGCCCCGCCGCCAAGCGAGGGCGAATGGTCAATCGCGTCTATGGCGATCCGTCGACCCAACTGCGCGAACGCCACGACGCGAGCGACTTCGAAACGAAGACGGCGGATAAGCTGGAGAAGGCGGCGCAGTGACCGTCTGACGAAAACACCAAACTCGTCATGGCCCTCGAATGCGGGCCACCCAGCTGAAACCTGTGAAGGCGACTCACGCGGAGACGCGGAGTCCGCGGAGTTGAATCAATCCTCCGCGTACTCCGCGTCTCCGCGTGCAAATTTCCATTGTGCAGAACCCAACTGGGTGGCCCGCATTCGCGGGCCATGACAATGAGGTTATGCGAAAAAGCCTTACGCCGCTTCACCCCGCAGCAATCGCGGCAGCTTGCCGATTTCGCCGCCTGCGTGCCGCATGAAGAAACGGCGCGCAGGTCCAATGCGATCAACTATGCCAAGCCCCAGATCGCGCGCGATGCGCAGCGGCGCGATGTCGTTGGAGAACAGCCGGTTCAACCCATCGGTCGCGGCCGCCAGCATGAAGGAATCGAAACGCCGCCAGCGTTCGTAACGCTTGAGCACATCGAGCGCGCCGATATCGAGACCAAGCCGCGCCGCATCGAGCACGCTTTCGGCCAAGGCCGCTGCATCCTTCAAACCGAGATTAAGCCCCTGCCCCGCGATGGGATGAATACCGTGAGCGGAATCGCCTGCCAGCGCGAAACGCGGCCGCACATAAGACCGCGCCAGATGGAATTTCAGCGGATAGGACCAGCGCGGTCCCGCCGCTTTCGTGGCGCCCAGGTGCGATCCGAAACGGCGCGAAAGTTCGGCCTCGAACTCCATCTCGCTCGCTTTTAGAATCTTCGGCGCAATCGTGTCCTTCTCCGTCCAAACCAGCGACGAACGATTGGATTCTTTATGGCCTACCGCTCCGCTACTTGAGGCCGGGGTCATCGGCAAAATCGCGAACGG
>CAZTCU010000194.1:0-5669 GCA_964612235.1 uncultured Rhizobium sp. | reverse complement strand
GCCACTCCATCTCCGTTGGAACGAATCCCGACGCATGAATCTCAACGATGACGTCATTTATCGCGGCGGACGGTTCGGGGCGTTCGGTCAGCGTCATTCCGGCCAATCCCGCTGTCCGGTCTGTTACGATTATCGCTTTCATCTGCGACCTGCTTGGGTTGTGAAGTTCCGCCTTTCGGTGCGGCTGTTTTAGCGCACCACCTCCGTATCGTGCCACGATAAACGATGGTGCCGTCTCAGGCGTTCGTCTGGTCCGATGGAACGTTTTTGGGAAGTGTTGCGGCTCCGTGGCCTTGCTGGGAAGGCGGGGCATCCATGCCGACGCCGTAACACGTCATCGACAGCGATATGGCGGCTCGGGCCTCGGCTATCGGACATGTCATTGCGATGGAAGAGATCAGCCGCGGCTCCGCGAGCGTTGGCCTGTCTTAGGGCGCGCATTACCAACAAAGTGAGCAGCCGGTCAGGCCGCCGGCTTATATGCCATTCGCAAGCTTATCTCAAAGAATCTGCGCAACCACAGTTTTGCTCTTTCGGTGAACAGTCCGAGCGGTACAATGGACGCCAACACAAGCAGAGCCAATGCGATCACCGATTTGCCGGTGAAAGTCTCCCAAAATTCCATCAATGGGTAGTGCATCAAATAGATGGCAAATGTCAGCGCTGCGACCCATTTGACGATTGGACCGGTAAAGCCAAAGCGCAGCTCAGCGTAGTGCGCGGCAAAAAAGTTAACTGCTAGAATTAGCCCCAACACGGTATCCCCGACGAACCATTTTGAAGCCGCCAGATGTTTGTAGGTCCAACCAGAGGACAATCTGTTTATATTGTCATCGATCGGAAGTGTTAGATTGAAGGCAAAGCAGGATACAAGAAGTATTCCACTGACGAGCAGAATTGCCCTCGCTTCCCATACTCCGATTTTCATACGCCCATCGCTGTGTAGCCGGTAGATCGCGGTTCCAAGAATCCATATCGGAAACAACACCCATAGTTTCGGGCCCATAATTGCGAGCAGAATAGCTACGAGCACGATGCGGCGCCTTCCATCGAAATAAAAGGCAGCCGCGAACACGGCGTAATACAAGACTTCATATAGGAGTGACCAATACGGCACGTCCGAAAATGCCGGTATGTTTAGGAACCATAAGTCGCCGCCAAACGACAAACTAAAAGCCAGATATTTAACCGGTTGCATGATTTCGTAGACTGGCATGCGCGCCGTGATCGGCGAGGTAGGCGCTTCCTTCAATAAGAAGAGATCAACGGCGAGCGTCAACAAGAGTGCCGGCACTGCAACTGAATAGATCCTTGCGGCGCGGCTGACAGCAAATGCCCCTAATGAGTGTTCGCGCGTGTTGGCGACAAACGCGATGACATAGCCGGACAGCAGGAAGAAGATGATTACCGCATTATGTCCTATTTGGCCGGGCACATAAAACGAACCGAAGATTTTTGCGGATAAATGACCTGTCAAAACCAGTAGAGCCGCGGTCACGCGCACAAGGTCCAGATAATTGGAGAAACCCTTGTTCATGACTAGTCATTATTTCTGAGCTTTACATCTGCACAGAATAAAGCCGTACCCATATGTTTCTTATAATAATATATTCCTACTTGCGGCATACCACTTGCAGACAAGTTCGAAGCTAAATCGTTGCCTCCACTTGGCAAATTCTGCGACCGGGTTACGGTCCCCCCTTGAGTCGACCATTGGCTTGCCAGCTAATGATGGACGTCTCATAGGAAGTTGCCCTGCGAATAGATTGAATGATGATCCCGAACAGCTACCCCACGCTCGACCACGATCTCGGCGACACCGCGGACATGCTCCGCGATCCGGCGCGCAGTTTCACCTCGGATCGCATCGCGCCACGAGCTGACGAGATCGACAAGTCGAACCAGTTCCCGCGTGACCTCTGGCCCGAACTTGGCAAGCTCGGCCTGCTCGGCGTCACGGTCGAAGAAGAATATGGCGGCTCAGGCCTCGGCTATCTCGAACACGTCGTGGCGATGGAAGAGATCAGCCGCGGCTCCGCGAGCGTTGGTCTTTCCTATGGCGCGCATTCCAATCTCTGCGTCAACCAGATCCGCCGCAACGGCACCGAAGAACAGAAGCGCCGCTATCTGCCGAAACTGATTTCCGGCGAACATCTGGGCGCGCTCGCCATGAGCGAAACCGGCTCCGGTTCCGATGTCGTCTCGCTCAAGCTCAAGGCCGAGAAGAAAGGCAGCCGCTACGTCCTCAACGGCACCAAGATGTGGATCACCAACGGCCCGCAGGCCGACACGCTGGTGGTCTACGCCCGCACCGATCCCGCGCCCGGCCCGCGCGGCATCACCGCGTTCCTGATCGAGAAGGGCTTCAAGGGATTCTCAACCGCGCAAAAGCTCGACAAGCTCGGCATGCGCGGCAGCGATACCGGCGAACTCGTGTTCGAGGATTGCGAAGTCCCCGAAGAGAACATCCTCGGCCGCGAAGGCGGCGGGGCAGGGGTGCTGATGAGCGGCCTCGACTACGAACGCGCCGTTCTCGCAGCCGGCCCGCTCGGCATCATGCAGAACTGCCTCGACCTCGTTCTGCCTTACCTCCACGAACGCAAACAGTTCGGCCAGCCCATCGGCAGCTTCCAGCTCATGCAGGGCAAGCTCGCGGACATGTACGTCACGCTCTCGACCGCGCGTTCCTATGTCTACGCCGTGGCGCGCGCCTGCGACCGCGGCCAGACCACCCGCAAGGACGCGGCAGGCGCGATCCTCTACGCCGCCGAGAAGGCCACATGGATGGCGTTGGAAGCGATCCAGTGCCTCGGCGGCAACGGCTACATCAACGACTATCCGACCGGCCGCCTGCTGCGCGACGCCAAGCTCTACGAAATCGGCGCCGGCACCAGCGAAATCCGCCGCTGGCTGATCGGCCGCGAACTGTTCGAGGAAACAAGCTGACGCTGCCTCGTCCTTCTTGTTAAGCTCCCGGCACAAGCTATTCAAAAACCGGGAGAAACACCTTGATCGACCTGCACCATGTTGGCACCCCCAACGGGCACAAAGTCTCCATCGCGCTTGAGGAGATGGGCCTGCCGTATCGCGTGATCCCGTACAATCTGATGAAGGGCGAGCACTTCACGCCCGAGTTCCGCAAGATCAACCCGAACAACAAGCTGCCCGCCATCGTCGACACCGATCCGGCGGACGGGAAAGGCCCGTTCGCCGTCTTCGAGACCGGCGCGATCCTCGTCTACCTCGCAGAGAAATCCGGCAAGCTGCTCCCCACCGATCTGCGCCGCCGCAGCCTCGCGATGCAGTGGCTGATGTGGCAGATGGCGGGGCTGGGTCCCATGCACGGCCAGGCCCATCACTTCGTCCGCTACGCCCCGGACGGCCAGCCCTATGCGGTGGACCGCTACATGAAGGAAGCCCGCCGCCTGCTTCACGTCCTCGAATACCGCCTCAACGAAGCGGAATACCTGGCCGAGGAATATTCCATCGCCGACATCGCCTGCTGGCCGTGGGTGCGCGCCACCCGCATGATCGACATCGACCTCGCCGAATTTCCCGCCACCCAGAAGTGGTGGAATAAGATCAACGAACGCCCCGCGATTCTGGCGGGCACCGGCAGCAAGGATTTGGCCACGCCTGCAAGTTACGGCCAAAAGCGCGCACAGCTCACGCCGGAACAATGGTCAAACCTGTTCGGCGACCGCATGCTCGCCGCATCAGAAGCGAGGTAGAGATGTCAGACCAGGTGGTGATCCTTTCCGGCGCCCGCACCCCGATGGGCGGCTTCCAGGGCGAACTCGCAAGCCTCACCGCCCCACAACTCGGCGCTGCTGCCATCAAAGCGGCGGTCGAGCGCGCGGGCCTCGCACCAAACGACATCAACGAAACGCTCATGGGCAACGTGCTGTCGGCGGGCGTCGGACAGGCCCCCGCGCGTCAGGCATCTCTCGGCGCAGGCATTCCCAACGCCACGCCGTGCACCACGATCTCGAAAGTTTGCGGCTCCGGCATGAAAGCGGTGATGATTGCGGCCGACGAACTCGCGCTCGGACGCGGCGATGGCTTCATCGTGGCAGGCGGCATGGAGTCGATGACCAACTCGCCCTATCTGCTGCCGAAAGCGAGAGGCGGCTATCGCCTCGGCCACGGCGAGATCAAAGACCATATGTTCCTCGACGGTCTCGAAGACGCCTATGAACACCGCCTGATGGGCACTTATGCCGAAGACGCCGCGCGCCACTACCAATTCACCCGCGAAGCACAGGATGCCTATGCCACGGAGTCGCTCAACCGCGCCAAACGCGCCCAAAGCGACGGCGCGTTCAAAAATGAAATCGCGGCGGTGAAAATAAGCGGGAAGGGCGGCGATACGGAAATCTCCACCGACGAACAACCCCGCAAAGCCGACCCCGCAAAAATCCCGACGCTGAAACCCGCCTTCGCGAAAGACGGAACTGTCACCGCCGCCAACTCCTCCTCGATCTCCGATGGCGCAGCCGCTTTGGTGCTCACGCGCGAAAGCGTTGCCGAAAAACGCGGCCTCAAACCCATCGCCCGCATCGTGGCGCAGGCCAGCAACGCCCACGAACCGCGCTGGTTCACCACCGCACCCGTCGGCGCGATCCAGAAAGCACTGCAACGCGCAGGCTGGAAGACCGAAGACGTCGATCTCTTCGAAATCAACGAAGCCTTCGCCAACGTCGCGATGATCGCCATGCGCGACCTCAACCTCGATCACGCCAAGGTCAACGTCAACGGCGGCGCCTGCGCCTTGGGCCACCCAATAGGTGCCAGCGGCGCCCGCATTATCGTGACGTTGCTGAACGCATTGCAGAAGCGCGGAGGCAAACGCGGCATAGCCAGCCTCTGTATCGGCGGCGGCGAAGCGACGGCGGTTGCGGTGGAATTGTTGTGACGCATATCTTTTCTTACCTCCCCCTACGCGGGGAGGTCGGCGCGCGGAACGCGCGACGGGTGGGGGCCTCGCAGTGACTCAAATCAAATCCACAATCTCTGCAACCAGCGCATCGTTCAAAAAGAACGCCGCCGCCATGTCCGCGCTGGTCGAGGACCTCCGCACCCGCATGGCAACAGCGGCATTGGGCGGCGACGAACGCTCCCGCAAGCGCCACGTCGAGCGCGGCAAGATCCTCCCGCGCGAGCGCGTCGAGCGTCTGATCGATCCCGGTTCGCCGTTCCTCGAACTCTCCCCGCTCGCCGCCTACGGCATGTATGACGGCGATATCCATGGCGCTGGCATCATCACCGGCATCGGCCGCGTGATGGGCCGCGAATGCGTGATCGTCTGCAACGATGCCACGATCAAGGGCGGCACCTATTATCCCGTCACCGTCAAGAAACACCTTCGCGCGCAGGAGATCGCACAACAGAACCGTCTGCCCTGCATCTATCTGGTCGACAGCGGCGGCGCCAACCTGCCGAACCAGGCGGAAATCTTCCCCGACCGCGAACATTTCGGCCGCATCTTCTTCAACCAGGCGAACATGAGCGCCGCGGGCATTCCGCAGATCGCATCCGTCATGGGCTCCTGCACCGCGGGCGGAGCGTATGTTCCCGCGATGAGCGACGAAACCATCATCGTGAAAAATCAGGGCACCATTTTCCTCGGCGGCCCGCCGCTGGTGAAAGCCGCGACCGGCGAAATCGTC
>CAZTCU010000193.1:1648-5715 GCA_964612235.1 uncultured Rhizobium sp. | reverse complement strand
CGTCAAACCCGAAGGGCTGGCCGCCGAGCGCCTGGAAGCTGCCGCCAAACAGCTCGAGGACATTGCGGCGCGCTTCGCACACGCCTAGCGTAGTTCTCGGACGGGTACTGCCTCGCGCGTCAGGATAGCGATGCCCAGGGGCCTTAATGGTACTCACCGGGAGCTGTCCCTGTCCGAGACCGTGGTCTCGAGCATATGGCGCCCACCTGCACTTGCAGGCCCGTGAGGATCCAGTTCCAACGGCGTGTGCGGTCCCGTCCGCTATTTCTCACAAGCTATCCGCTTACCTCCCCCTACGCGGGGAGGTCGACGCGCGGCAGCGCGGCGGGTGGGGGCTGCATCAACAATCTCGATCTGCGAACGTCAGCACATGCTGAAGGTGCGTCGCTGCCAAAGTCCCCACCCGTCGTCGTGCCGATGCACGACGCCGACCTCCCCGTATAAGGGGAGGTAAGAATGAAAGCGAAGCTACGAGAACTGGCCCGAACCCGCCGCACGGAGCTGGCCAAAACGATTCCCGATTTCGCCGCGCGACTTGCAAGCCACGCACCCGCACTCGACATCCCACCCGGTAGTTTGATCGGCGCCTACGCAGCACTTCCCGGAGAAGCCGATCCGCATCTGCTGCTGAAGGCGCTCGTCTCGACCGGCTGTGGCATCGCCTTCCCCCGCGTCGAAGCCAAAGGCGCGCCACTCGTCTTCCATCACTGGAAACCGGGCCGCGAACTGAAGCGCGGCACGTTCGGCATCGCCGAACCCTCCGCCGATTGGCCCGTCGCGCATCCGCGCATTCTGCTGATCCCGCTTCTCGCCTTCGACAAGCGCGGTCACCGTCTCGGCTACGGCGGCGGCTATTACGACCGCACATTGGAAGCCTTGCGCGCACACGGAAACATCCGCGCCATCGGCATCGCCTATGCGGGACAGGAAATCGATTCCATTCCCGACGAGAACCACGATCATCTCCTCGACATGATCGCGACCGAAGAGGGCGTGAGGCGTTTTTCGGCCCGCTAGGCCCTTTTTTCTGGTTTTGGGCCGCCTTCCTCGTGTTATGAGACGCCATGCGCATTCTATTCATCGGCGATGTCGTCGGAAAACCCGGCCGCGAAGTGGTAAACGCGGAACTCCCGCGTCTGATCGAAACGCTCAAGCTCGATTTCACGATCCTCAACGGCGAGAATCTCGCAGGCGGTTTCGGCGTGACGCGCGCCATCGCGAGCGAAATGTTCGCGCTCGGCGTCGATTGCATCACCACCGGAAATCACTGGCTCGACCAGAAGGAAATCCTCACCTTCATCACCGATGAAGATCGCGTGCTGCGCCCCTGCAACCTGCCCGCCGGCACGCCCGGCAAGGGCGCCAACCTGTTCCAGGCGAGGAACGGCGCGCATGTGCTCGTCATCAACCCGCTTGGCCGCGTTTTCATGGAGCCGCAGAACGATCCCTTTGCCGCGGTCGATGCCGAACTGAACGCCTGTCCTCTGGGCGAAGGCGCCGATGTCGTGGTGGTCGACATGCATGCCGAAGCGACCTCCGAGAAAATGGCGATGGGCCATTTCTGCGATGGCCGCGCCAGCATGGTGGTGGGCTCGCATTCGCATGTGCCGACCGCCGATGCGCAGATCCTTCCCGGCGGCACCGCCTATCAAACGGATGCGGGTGCCTGCGCCGACTACGACTCCGTCATCGGCATGGAAAAATTCGAGCCGCTGCAGCGCTTCACCAAAAAAATGTCCTCCGGCCGCTTCCAACCCGCTAACGGCCCGGCAACGCTCTGCGGAATTTTCGTCGAGACCGGCGCCCGAGGCCTTGCCGCCCGGATCGAACCCGTGCGCGTCGGCGGACGGCTGAAGCAGACGATACCCAATGTCTGAAATTCCATTCCGGCTTCGCAAACTCGATCACGTCGTCTTGCGCGTCGCCGATCTCAAGGCGAGCCTGCATTTCTATCTCGACGTTCTCGGTTGCACGATGGACAAGGAGCAGGCGCAGATCGGCCTTTATCAGGTCCGCGCGGGAGACTCCCTGATCGACCTGGTGCCGCTCGACCAGCCGCTCGGAAAGATGGGTGGGGCAGGGCCTTCGCGCGAAGGCCGCAATGTCGATCATTTCGCGCTCCAGATTACGCCGTTCGAGGAGGCCGCCATCCGCGCCCATCTCGCGCGCCACAACATCGAGGTCGCTGATGCGGGCCGCCGCTATGGAGCGGAGGGCAACGGACCCTCTATCTATATTCGCGATCCCGACGGCAACACGGTCGAATTGAAGGGGCCGGCGGAACTTTGAAGCCTGTTTTCCGCTTGAGGGAAGATGCGGGAGCCATGGGCATTGCTGAAGGAAGGCGTCCGGACCTTCCTTGACGACGAGGTGCTCAGCCGCGGCGCCGCGATCGCGTTCTATGCCACCACTGCGCTCGTCCCCATTCTCTACATCTCCGCGCTGATCGCAGGCCTCGTGTTCGGCCGCGCGGCGGCCAGCACCGCCATCGCCTCGGTGATCGGCCATCTCGTGGGATCGGGCACCGCCGAGTTTCTGACGACGGCGATCTACAATGCACACGATCCCGGAACCCTGGGCCAATGGCGCAACATCGTGACGCTCGTTCTTCTCATCATCACCTCAACCGGCGTGTTCGCCGAAATCCAGGCCGCGCTCAACCGCATCTGGGATGTCGAACCGCGCACCGCCATCTGGTGGCAGATGTTGCGCGCGAGGTTGGCGAGCCTTGCGCTCGTGCTGGCGTTCGCGTTTCTTCTTCTGGTTTCGCTTCTCATGACGGCCGCAATCAACGCACTCGGCGAACGTATCGACGACGTGCTGCCCGTGGGCAGCGCGGTTGCATGGATACTGAACTTCGCGATCTCGTTTGGCTTGATCGCGCTTCTGCTCGCGGCGATCTATCGCGTCTTGCCCGATACCGATGTCGAATGGCGCGACGTGGCCATCGCCGCCATCGGCACCACGGTCCTGCTCAACATCGGCGAATATTTGATCGGTCTTTATCTGGGATCGGCCCATGTCGGCGCCCGCTACGGCACGGCGGGCAGCGTGATCGTGCTGCTGACCTGGATTTACTACACCGTGCAGATATTCCTGCTCGGCGCCGTCTTCACCCGCGTCTGGTCCGAACATCACGGCAGCCGCGCTCGGAAAAAAGAACGCGAGATCGCACCGGCCTTGTTCAACGCAAGCTGATCAGTGCGTTTTCGCTTGCCCCTTTTGCTTCGCGAGTTCCGCCTCGAAATCGCGCTGGCTCGCGGCCACGAAACGCTGCAATTCGCCCGGGTCGACAAACGGATTGGGCGCGCCTTTCTTTCGCAACGCGAGCTTCTGTTGCGGGTGATAGAACTGCGCGTGCGCTGCAAGAAACACATCGGCTTTCATCGTCTTCAACTTGGCGAAGCTCGCCTCATAATCGGATGCGATTTGCGGATAGGCCTTGTTATTGACCAGCGGATTACCCGCAACCGTCGTGCTGCAATAGAAGATGGCGGTATGCGCCGCGCCGTCCTCGCTGACCGGCATCGTCCAGCTCGTACAGCCCGGCGTATGTCCCGGCGTCAAATGCGCCGTCAGTTTCGTCCCGCTCAGTTCGAGGGTCTCGCCATCCCTCACGATCCTGTCCACCTTCACCGGGGGAAAATGATCGGAAGCTGTCGGCCCGAAGCTGATGCTGCCGCGTTCGAGAATAGGTGCGTCGGCTGCGCTCGCATAAAGCGTGGCCCCGCTGTCGTGCTTCAACGCGGCCAATCCCGCCGCATGATCGTAATGCGCATGGCTGTTGAGTAGAATCTTGATGTCGGAAACACGAAAGCCCAGCGCCGCGACGTTGCGCTCGATCAGCGGCACGTTCTGCTCCAGCGTCCCGTCGATCAGGATGTCGCCATCCTTTGTGTGGATCAGATAGGCCGCAAGATCGGCGGTGCCGACATAGTAGATGTTGCCGATGATATGGAACGGCGCGACAGGTTTCGTCCAATCCGCCGGAACTTCTGCGATTGCGGGCTGCGCGATGCCGACCATCGCTACAAGAAGGAACAAAATGCGCTTCACGACGCCTCCAT
>CAZTCU010000193.1:0-1548 GCA_964612235.1 uncultured Rhizobium sp. | reverse complement strand
GGGATGATCAGGACGAATGGGCCTCGCCGTAGGCAGGTGCCAGGATATGGCCGAAGGCGAAGCGCGCCACGACCAGAAGGCCCATGCCCACCGCCATCATGCCCGCATGCAGCAGCCAGAAATTCACCGCCGTCATCGTGCTCAGAAGCCCGCCGACATAGCCGATCAGCATGTTTCCCATGAACAGGTGCAGGTAATAGACCGCGATCATCGTGCCGCCGAGACCTTTGGGTGCGGCGCGCGAATAAAGCGCCAGCCCCGTCGGCAATACCATCGAGAATCCCAGATCGTTCACGATGTGAAAGCCGAATGCCCAGAAGATCGAAACCGGCTGCCCCGTTTGCGAAACGCGCCACGCCGCCGCCGCCAGCACCAGCGGCGCGAACGCGCTGATCGCGGTACCGATGACGATCTTGGTGAGCTCATCTGGCTCCGTCCAACGCTTCGACCACCAGCGCCAGAACCAGATCACGAACGCCATTAATGCCGTCGAAACAAATGCATCGACAGACAGCATCCAGGTGATCGGCATGGTCTCGCCAAAGAACACGAGCTGGAAATTCTTCTCCGCCCAGATGAGATAGGCGTTGAAGATCTCCTGATTGCTGACAAGCGAAAGGGCCAGAACCGGCAACAACGCAACGAGAATGGCGATGACGCGCCAATCCCTGCGCGTGAGCGGCGGCCGCTTTTGCGTTTCCTTTGAGCGCGAAGGCTCCGGCGGCAGCGCGTAACGGCCCGTCAGATAAACCGCGAGCCCGATCAACATGCCCACGCCGGCCGCCCCGAAACCCCAATGCCAGCCGACCGTCTGCCCCAGCGTGCCGCAGACAAGCGGCGAAACGATCACTGCGATCTGGATGCCGAGGAAATAGACCATGAACCCGTCGGCGCGGCGGTGATCGTCCGGCCCGTAAAGATCGCCGACTTGCGCCGCGATGTTGCCCTTGAAGCAGCCCACGCCCAGCAGCAGGCAAAGAAGCGCGGGCAGAAGACTTGCTTCTATCGCCATGAGGAAATGGCCAAGCGCCATCAGCGACGCACCGATGGTCACCGTCTGCGTGCGCCCCAGCACGCGATCCGCAAGCCATCCGCCCGCAAGCGGCGTGACGTAAACCAGCCCCGCATAAAGTCCGAAGATCGCGCTCGCCAAGGCCTGCGGCGACAGCGGCCCGTAAACCGCTTCGATGGCATGCGAGAACGGCCCGAAACCCCACACCTTGCCGACATGCTCGGGCTTGAACAGGTAGTTCGTCATGTAGAGGACGAGCAGCGCCTGCATCCCATAATAGGAAAAGCGCTCCCACACCTCCGACATGGCAAGCCAGCCGAGCCCCGGCGGGTGTCCGATGAAGGATGTCTGCGTTTTGGTGCCGTCCTGGAACTCTTCCAGCGGCGAACGAACAGCCGCCCCGCTTTTGACTTCGGCAGCCATCGCCAGGTCTTCGGCGTCCTCGGCCCGCGACGTAACCATCCGCGCCCCCAATCCGCTCAATGCCGGCACACTCTCAGCGATGCCAGAAAACAAGGCAAGTCAAGGCGTTGTGA
>CAZTCU010000192.1:0-5735 GCA_964612235.1 uncultured Rhizobium sp. | reverse complement strand
GGCGCCATCAGCACGCGCTTGTCGGTGGCGAGCAGGGCGGTGGACGCCAGATCATTGGCATGACCATTGGCAAGCTTCGCCATCAGATCGGCGGTGGCAGGTGCGACGACAACCAGATCGGCGGAACGCGAGAGCTGGATATGGCCCATCTCCGCTTCGTCGGTGAGATTGAACAGATTCTGGAACACTTTCTCGCCGGTCAGTGCCGAAACGGAGAGCGGCGTGACGAATTCGGAACCCGCATGGGTGAGGATCGCGCGAACGCTCGCGCCGCGCTCGCGCAAGCGGCGGATCAGTTCAAGGCTCTTGTAGGCGGCGATGCCGCCGCCGATGATGAGCAGGACGCTATTGCCGCGCATAAGCGCACCCCTTGGCTGAGCGGGCATTATACCGGCGCGAAGGGGAAATTACATCAAATAACGATGGCGAAGTGTGGTTCGTCGTCCGGAGGAACAAGCCCATGAATATCCAAGTAAAAACGGATATGCCCCCCTTCAAGCCCTTGCCGATGAAACCGGCCTCGGTGGATGTGACACGCAAAGACGATGGGGCCATCTACATAAGTTCCCGCCATTCCTTGGGCGAAATGCACCGCTCTATCGCCCATCTTTTCGAGGAACGGGCGGCCCAACACCCCGACCGAAACTTCATCGGCGAACGCACGCCCCTGCCGGACGGCAAGACGGGCGAGTGGCGCTACATCACTTATGGCGAGGCGAACCGGCGGGCCGATGCAGTGGCGCAGGCGCTTCTGGATCGCGGCATGGGGCAGGACGCGCCGCTGATGGTGCTATCCGGCAATTCCATCAAGCATGCCGTGATGATGTTGGGCGCAATGAAGGCGCGGGTGCCGATCGCGCCCGTGTCGGTGGCCTATTCGCTGATGTCGGGCGATCACGGCAAGCTCAAGCACGTCTTCGCAACCACCAAACCGAAAATGATCTTCGCGGAGCAGGGCCCGTTCTATTCGCGCGCCATCGCCGCGATTGCGGGTGACGGAACCGAAGTTGTCACCGTGATGCCGATTGCGGATCGCAAGACGACTTCGTTCGACGAATTGATCGCCACCACGCCCACCACCGATGTTGCCGGATCGGTTGACAAGATCGACCACGACACTGTGGCGAAATATCTCTTCACCTCCGGCTCGACGGGCATGCCCAAGGGCGTGGTGCAGACCCACCGCATGATGGTCGCGGTGATCGCAGCCCAGGAAGCCCTGCGCACCGACGAGAACGATCCCAACGAGATTCCGCAAGGGCTGGAATGGATGCCGTGGAACCACATCTCCGCGGGAAACATCAGCTTCAACGGCAGCGTCAACGCCGGCGCCACAATTCATCTCGATGCAGGCAAACCGCTGCCGGGCATGTTCGACGAGACGATCCGTAACCTGCGCGAGATTTCGCCGCTGGTGTTCGGCTCCGCGCCGATTGCCTTCGGCTGGCTTGCCGATGCGATGGAGCGCGACCCGGAATTGCGCGACAAGTTCTTCTCCAAGATGAAATATGTCGGCTATGGCGGCGCCACGCTCTCGCAGGACATTTATGAACGCTTCCAGGCGCTGTCGATTGCCTCCACGGGAATGCGCATTCCGCTGACGACGATGTATGGCGCGACGGAAACGCAAGGCATCACCGTGGTGCACTGGCTGACCGAGCGCGTCGGCCTGATCGGCTTGCCGCTTCCTGGCATCACGCTGAAACTGGTGCCGAATGGCAAGAAGCTCGAAGTGCGTGTGAAGGGCCCGACGGTGACGCCGGGCTATCACAACCAACCCGAACTGAACAAAAAAGCATTCGACGAAGAAGGCTATTATTGCCTCGGCGATGCAGCGAAGTTCGTGGACGAGAACGATCCCGAAAAAGGCCTGGAGTTCGACGGGCGCGTGACCGAAGACTTCAAACTCGATTCAGGAACGTGGGTCTCCGTCGGCACCTTGCGCGCGCAAGCCGTGGGCGCGACCTCCCCCCTGCTGCAGGATTGCGTGGTGTGCGGTCAGGACAAGCCGTTTGTCGGATTGCTCGCCTGGCCGAACATCCCGGCGGCGAAGGAAATCGCAGGCGATCCCTCGTTATCGGGCCCGGCAGCCATCGTCGCGCATCCCAAAGTGCAGGCCTTCGTTCAGGAAAAGCTGGCCGAATACAACAAGGCCAATCCTGGATCGTCGTCGCGCATCAAGCGGATGATCCTGATGACCGAGCCGCCGTCCATCGACGGCAACGAAATCACCGACAAGGGCTATGTTAACCAGCGCGCGACGATGGAACGCCGCCACGAATTGGTGGACAAGCTTTACGTCAATCCCGTTTCAGCGGACGTGATCGAAATCCCGTGAGTGGAAAGCTGATCGGCATCGCGCGCGTTGCAGAAAAGCGAGCGCGAATGGAGGAAACTCAGGCGGCTGTTGTGTCGGTGGAAGCCGGCATTGCGGGCGATGTGAGAGGTCGCAAACCCGGACGCCAGGTCACGGTCCTCTTCCGCGAAGGATGGGACGACGCGTGCCGCGACTTGAGGGTTTCGTTGCCATGGACGACGCGCCGGGCAAACCTTTATGTCGAAGGCTTAAATCGTCCGCGCAGCATCGGCGGCCGCATTTCCATCGGCAACGTGGTGCTGGAGGTCACGCAGGAGACCGCTCCTTGCTTGTTGATGGAGCAGTTTCAAAAGGGATTGAAAGGCGCGCTCACGCCTGACTGGCGTGCGGGTGTGTCCTGCAACGTGATTTCCGGCGGCGAAATCGAAGTCGGCGATGCGGTGAACCTGTCGTGACGCCAAAAGATGTGATCGCGTTCTGGTCCGGCGTCGGCGAAAAGAAGTGGTTTGCGGTCGATCCGAAGCTGGATGCCGAAATCCGCAATCGTTTCGAGCCACAGTGGCGAAAGGCGCGAGACGGCAAGCTTGCGGATTGGAAACAGTCCGCGGAAGGCACGCTCGCGCTTCTCATCCTGCTCGATCAGTTTCCGCGCAATATGTTCCGCGGTAAAGCGGAAGCATTCTCCACAGACGAGAGCGCACGCGATCTGGCGCGGTTTGCATTGGTGCGCGGGTATGATCTCGCATTTCCGTCCGCGTTACGTGCGTTCTTCTATCTGCCGTTCATGCACTCCGAGAACCTGAACGATCAGGATCTTTGCGTGAAACTGATCGCCGAACGGCTAGGCACGTCGAGCGTGAACCATCCCTTCGCGCTCGGCCATCGCGATACGATCGTGCGCTTCGGCCGGTTTCCCATGCGGAATGTGGCTTTGGGGAGACGGTCTACCGCCGCCGAGAAGGCTTTCATCGCGAAGTCATCCCCGCATTAACCGCATACTTACCCTGTCCCGGCCAGACTCGAGGGACCTAAAGGGCAACGAGCGGGCGGGCATGTCCACCGACGATCTTTATAAGCTGGCGGCGGATCTCGCCAACGAACACGGCATGATGGCTGTGGAATATGCACGCCGGGCCGTGGCCGCGTTCGATGCCGAAGGCGCGCGCGACCGGGCGGAGTTCTGGCAGCTTCTGTCGGTTCTCCTGGACGACATCATGGCCCAACGCCTCGATCCCGACGCTCCAATCACCCTTCACTAAGCCGCTTGCGCCAACGGCGTTAACCCGTTCAAATCACCGGCAACAATCTTGCCGGGGAATGGCATGCCGCTCGACCCGCTGGTCCAGGCGTTTCTCGACCAGCTCAACGCTCAACCTGCTCCCGCGATGTGGGAGCTTACCGCCGCACAAGCGCGCGAGATGTTCGCCGCGCTGATGAATCTGGCTGGCCCCAAAGACGTTCCCATCGGCAAGACCGAGAACATCGTCATACCCGGACCGGGTGGAGATATTCCGGCCCGTGTCTATACGCCGGTCGCGGCGGGCAGCGATGCACAGCCGACCTTGGTATTTTTCCACGGCGGCGGCTGGGTGATTGGCGATCTCGATACGCATGACGGCCTCTGCCGGATGTTCGCCAACGAGGGCTCGCTGAAGGTGATCTCGGTCGATTATCGCCGCGCGCCGGAAAACACATTCCCCGCAGCCGTGGAAGATGCATTCGCCGCCGTAAGCTGGATCGAAGATAATGCGGCGCAACTCGGCGTCGATCCGAACCGCATTGCCGTCGGCGGCGATTCGGCGGGAGGCGGGCTTTCGGCATCCATATCGCAGATGGCCAAAGCGGCGGGCTCGCCGCACATCGGCTTTCAACTGCTGATGTTTCCGGTGACCCACATCGGCGGCGACACGCCCTCGCTGCACGATTTCGCGAAAGGCTTCTTCCTCGAAACGCAGACGCTGGAATGGTTCTACGAGAACTATGCGCCCGGCACCGAAGATCGCGCCGATCCGCGCGCTTCGCCGCTTCTGGCCGAAGACCTGTCGGGTTTGCCGCCGGCCTATGTGATGCTCGCAGGTCACGATCCGCTGCACGACGAAGGCCTGCGCTATGCCGAAAAAATGCGTGGGGCAGGGGTGCCGGTGACGCTCGCCGACTATCCCGATCTCGTGCATGACTTTATCTATATGCAGGCCGTTCTGCCCCAGGCCCATGAGGCGGTGACGGCGGCAGCCAAGGCCGTGGCCGCGGCATTAGCCAAGAAATAGGTCTTTCCACCGGGGGCGCTTGCGGGGTTCCATGGCCCCCCCTATAAGCCGGGCTTTAATGACCGCGCCATCAGCACTCGCGCCCATCCTCCAGACAGGCCATCTGCTTGGAATCGAAGCCGTTTCCCCGGCGGAGATCACGGCCCTTCTCGACCTCGCCGAAACCTACGTCACGCTGAACCGCGCCGCCGACAAGAAGAGCGCCGTCCTGCGCGGGCGCACCCTGATCAACCTGTTCTTCGAAGCTTCCACCCGCACCCAGAGTTCGTTCGAACTGGCCGGCAAGCGGCTTGGCGCCGACGTGCTCAACATGAGCGTGAAGACGTCCTCGGTCTCGAAGGGTGAAACGCTCGTCGATACCGCCACCACCCTGAATGCCATGCGCCCCGACATCCTCGTCGTGCGCCATCAGGACTCCGGCGCCGCCGAACTTCTTTCCCGCAAGCTCGATTGCTGCGTGGTGAATGCGGGCGATGGAAGCCACGAGCATCCGACGCAGGCGCTGCTCGACGCACTGACTATCCGCAGGCACCGGGGCGGGTTCGAGGGATTGCTGGTCGCGATCTGCGGCGACGTGCTGCACAGCCGGGTCGCACGCTCGAACATTCACCTTCTGGCGAAAATGGGCGCACGCGTCCGCCTGATCGCGCCGCGCACGCTGCTGCCGGCAACCGCCGAACGCTTCGGCGTCGAGATATTCCACGACATGCAGGAAGGACTGAAGGGCGTCGACATCGTGATGATGCTGCGCCTGCAGCTGGAGCGCATGACGGGCGCCTTCGTGCCTTCGACGCGCGAATATTTCCGTTTCTACGGTCTCGACCGCGAAAAACTGAAATACGCCAAGCCCAGCGCGCTGGTCATGCATCCTGGCCCGATGAACCGCGGCGTGGAGATCGACTCCGAAGTCGCTGACGACCTCGACGTGAGCCTCATTCAAGAACAGGTCGAGATGGGTGTCGCTATCCGCATGGCCGTTTTGGATGCACTTGCGCGCGGGCTTCCGCGCGAAGGCAGCAACGCATGACCAAGCGTCTCGCCTTCCGCAACGCACGCCTTATCGACCCCGCGAGCAAACTCGACGCGCGGGGGGGATTACTGGTCGAGAACGGCAAGATCGCCGATGTCGGCCCGCGCCTGTTCAACGACGC
>CAZTCU010000191.1:0-5766 GCA_964612235.1 uncultured Rhizobium sp. | reverse complement strand
CCGCAAGGCACGCTCTACGGACGCAACGCGACGGCGGGTGTGGTGAATCTCACCACTGCCAGGCCGTCCGATCAGTTTGAAGCGATGGCGAGCGGCGAAATCGGCTCGTATCACCAGAAGCGCTTCGAAGGCATGATCAACCTTCCTATCATCGACGATCGCGTCGACCTGCGCATCGCCGGCGAATGGACCAAGCGGCAGGGCTATTCGTTCAACGATCTCACGCAGCAACGCATCGATGGTCGCGATCTCTGGTCGGGCCGCGTCTCGCTGGGTTTGAAGCCCGTGGAGCGGCTGCAGATCAATGTGATGTGGGAGCATTTCTCCGAAGACGACGACCGCATGCGCACCGCCAAGCAGCTGTGCAAGACCGCGCCGATTCCGCACGAAATAAATGGACGGGTCGTCGACAACGGGTTTTATGGTATCGCCGCTTATCAACCCGATCACTATCTGAGTCAGGGCTGTCTTCCGACGTCGCTTTATTCGCCGGAAGCGTTTCAAGTTCCAAATGGCGTGTCGCTTCCGTATTACTCGCCGCTGTCGGGCATTGGCGTTCCGGTCAATGCGTCCATCCACTTCGATCCCTATGCCGGCACTGCCCAGTCGACCAATTTGCGTGTGATCGAAACCACGCTCAATCCCATCTATAAGGCCAAGAACGACACGGTCGAACTGAATGCGGATTACACGCTGTCTCCCGAACTGACGTTCACGTCGCAAACCGGCTTCAACAACGATTTTCTCTGGTCGACGGAAGACTACAACAGGTTCAACACGCGCTCTGGCGCCTTTGAGGCCGATGGCTTCCTCGGCAGCACGTCCCCGCTGGACCCCAACAATGGAATCTGCACGCAGATATATGGCAGTTGCACGGCTTACTATCAGCCGTGTACCGGCGCAGGCGTAGGAGGACGCTTTGGAGGCAGCGAAGCTGTCTGTATGGGTGTCGGAACATTCTGCGATCCGCAGCTTGGCTGCAGCGACCGGCTCGTGGCGCAGGATTTGTCGACCGAGCATGCCTGGCAGTTGAGCCAGGAATTTCGGCTCGCATCGCATTACAGCGGCCCGCTGAACTTCAGCGTCGGCGGCAATTACCTCCACTATGAAACGGAAGAAAACTACTACGTCTTCATCAATTCGCTCACCTTGGCGAGCTACACGTGGAATCGCGGCGGCTCTGCCCAGCAGACCTTGCCCTGGGTTCCCGGCGTTTCCGACAATACGAACTGTCTCGTCGGCGGGCTGGGACAATCCAATCCATTCGGCAAGCTGCAAATCGGTGTGGAAGGCGAATTGCCCTGCCAATACATCGATCCCAACGACCTTGAGCACCTGAATAACAAGGGACACAATTACTTTCTCAACCAGAATCCCTACACGCTCAATTCCTATGCGGCGTTCGGCGAGGTCTATTACAATATCCTCGATGACGTGAAGCTGATCGGCGGCTTGCGTTTCACCGAAGACCAGAAGCATTTCACCGATATACCGAGTGAATTGCTCATTCCCGGATACGGCTATGCCGTCACCGGCGTTCTGAACCAGCAATGGGATCAGTTCACGGGTCGCGCGGCGGTGAACTGGACGCCGAAACTGGATTTCACCGATCAGACATTGGTCTACGGATCGTATGCCCACGGCTACAAGGCCGGCGGCGCCAATCCGCCCGGTGCAGTCCTGCTCACCTACAACGATATCGTCGGCAACGGTGAAAGAAGCAATCCGATCCACCCGCTCGCATTCAAGCCGGAATTCGTCGATGCGTTCGAACTCGGTACGAAGAACACGCTGCTCGATGGTGCGCTGACTCTCAATATGTCGGCCTTCTACTACAACTACGAAAACTATCAGATATCGCGCATCGTCGACCGCACGTCGATCAACGACAATTTCGATGCCCATGTGAAGGGCGCGGAAATCGAATCGAGCTGGGAACCCGCGCCTGGTTTGCGGTTCAATTTCGCGGGCGGCTGGGAAGATACCGCCCTTGCAAAGGGGTCGAAATCCGTCGACCTCATGGATCGTACCGACGCTGCAAACCATCCCGACTGGATCGTCGTCAAGCCGTTCGTGACGCAAACCTCCAACTGCATTCTTCCCAAATATGTTGTGGCGGCGAGCCTGGAATATGGCGGCTCGCAGGCTCCGGGCGAAACCGCGAGCAGCAACGTCATGCTCATTTGCGGCAGAACATATGGCGCGCAAACAGATCCCATAACGGGCAAGGCCTATACTCCGGTCCAGAATCCCGCTTACCCGGATTATCCGGGCTTCGATCCCGCCTCCGCACCGAACAACGGCGAAGGATTCGACAAGGATCTGAGCGGCAACGAATTGCCGAATGCGCCGCCGTTCACGGTGTCTGCCGGTGCGCAATACACGATCCCGCTATCGTCCGATTGGGCCGGAACGCTGCGTGCCGATTATTACTGGCAGGATTATTCCTGGGCGCGCATCTTCAACGACAATCCGTATGACCGCCTGCGCGGCTACACCAATGTCAACCTGACGGTGATCCTGACGAGCCAGGCGGGTTGGCAGGTGATGCTCTACGACAAGAACATCTTCAACACGACAGCCATCACCGGCACCTTCCTGAACAGCGACGACAGCGGCTTAACCACCAACGTGTTCCTGACCGATCCGAAACTGATCGGCATTCGCGTAACGAAGAACTGGTGAGGGGGAAACGATGAGCGAATTGATTCAAAACAAGAAGATGCCATCGCGGTGGCAGTTCCTGGCGACCGCATCTGCAATTGCCTTGCTGGGATACACAGGCGGTGCGGCCGCGAAAAGCGATGAGCCGCAGTTATGGATCGAGCTGGGCGGTCAATTGACCAGGCTCGATGTGGGTCAGGAAACATTTTCGCCTGTGTTTCCGCAACAAAGACCTGCCATGTTTGCGCCTTCCACCGATTACGAAGAACTTCCGCATCAAAGCGTCGACGAAACCGGAAAGCTGTCTTTTCGTCCGTCAGGATCGGATTGGGTGTTATCGGCGGGAGTCCGCTATGGCCGGTCCGTCAGGAAGGTGGACAAGAACCAGCAAACCTTCCCCAAGCCCGTCTACGGCACGCTCGTCAGCGGGCCGCAAAGCAGCATCGTAATCCCGTTCCTTTATCACGGTCCCCTGGCTCACAAATTTGCCAGCACCCAGATGGAGGCGCGAGAGAGCCATGTGATCGTCGATTTTCAGGTGGGCAAAGACGTGGGGCTCGGACTGTTCGGCGGTTCGTCGCAGATCGATTTCGGTGTGCGCTTCGCCCAGTTCAACAACAAATCGAACATTGCGCTGGCCTCCGATCCCGATTGGCATGTCCATTACAAATATGCTCCCACCTTCTGGCTTCCCATATTCCCCAAGCTTGAGGGTATGAAATTCTGGGGCGGCGAGGGCTACCACAACCACTACGCAACGCTTCAGTCGCAGCGAAATTTCCGGGGCATTGGCCCATCGCTTTCATGGAGCGGCTCATCTCCTTTCGTGGGCAATCGCGAAGACGGAGAACTGACCTTTGATTACGGCGCGAATGTCGCCGTGCTCTTTGGACGGCAATCGGCGAAGGTCTCCCACGAAACGAGGTCGAACTATCATCCCGAAACTTTGAACTATGGCGCAAGAGGCCAGCACGTCAGCCAGGTGACCTTCCCGACCCATCACACGCGCAGCCGAAACGTGGTCTCCCCCAATGTCGGCGCGATGGCCGGCGTGACCTATCGCATCCAGAACTTCAAAATCAGCGCCGGTTATCGCGCGGACTTCTTCTTCAATGCGATGGACGGCGGCAACGATGCGCGCATATCCGAAAAGATCGGGAACTACGGCCCCTTCGCCACGATCAGCTTCGGGCTGGGCGGATAGGTTTAAACCAAAGCGGACTCTCCCTCGGGCGGCGGAGCAATCCGCCGCCTTTTTTCTGACCTCCTGTTTTCCGACCTCCCGCGGGGGCTCAAACCATCTCAAGTCTTTGAAAAAGCGTGTGAATATTTTTTCCTATATCCCCTCTTGAAATTAGGAATGATGTAGAATATCTTCTTCTTTAGTATTTCGAGAAGGACTTATACCCCATCCAAGCAGCGGCACCCGGCGACGGCCAGGAATCCCCTGCACCGCGACATGAGACCAAACAGGGATAGAGGCGTCACCTCATGTGCGCCACGCGTCTCCCGCCAGTTTCGGCCCAGACCTCTTTGCGACCGCGCCCAATGGGTCCGGAGTGCATTGCCGCCAGGGCGCTAGGGGCGAGGGACAGGTCCCGCGGGACGAGCCAATGTGCGGGTGTCGATTGTTACGAAAATGTGCCCCGCTGCTGACGCTCCGACCTCCGCCATCCTATCCCTGCGGACTTCGTGGCCTGCCACCCGAAGCCCAACGGCGTAGGGTGGCGGAGGCATATCTGGGGCAGCGCCCGCGCCTTTCAAAGCCTGTTCCGCCGCTGTCCGGCGCGTGTTATCGAAAGGTCCGCGCGGGCGTAGTTCAATGGTAGAACGGCAGCTTCCCAAGCTGCATACGAGGGTTCGATTCCCTTCGCCCGCTCCAGTTTTCGCCAGCCGGGCAGGGCACGGCATGAACGACAGATTTGTCCTGTTCGGGGCCGCGCATCTTTCCGCCATCGCGCTCGCCTTCGTGGTGCCTGCGGTGCTTGCCACCGCCACGGTGATGTCGCCGGACCCCCGGTTCGAAGCGCGCGTGCGCTCAGTGTTCGCAGCCGTTCTGATCGGCACCTGGGTCGTCTGGTTCGGCCTGCTCTATCAGCGCCACTGGTTCGCGCCGCAGAACATCCTGCCGATGCATCTGTGCGATTGGGCGGCGATCCTCACCATCGTCACGCTCATCCGTCCGAACCAGCGCACTTATGAACTCGCCTATTTCTGGGCGCTCGGCGGCACGTTGCAAGCGTTGCTCACGCCCGATCTGCAATACGGTTTCCCCGACATGCGGTTCGACGTGTTCTTCCTGTTCCACTCCGGCATCATCGCGGCGGTGTTGTATCTGACGTTCGGTTCGCGCTTCCGCCCGTGGCCATCGTCGATTCCGCGCGTGCTGTTGTGGTCGCTCGTCTATCTCGTTTCGGCGCTCGCGGTGAATTGGATCTTCAAAACCAATTTCGGCTATCTCAGCGCCAAGCCGCCCGGCCCGACCCTGCTCGATGCGATGGCGCCGTGGCCCTGGTACATCGGCGAGCTTGCCGTTCTCGCCGTGATCTCGGTCGTGATCTACTATTCGCCCTTCTATTTCGCCGACCGCCTGCGCCAGTCGCGGCCTTCCGGCCCCCAATAAAGCAACTTTATTGCGTTTGCACTTCGCTTTGTCTTCGAACGAATGCGAAAAACGCTTGGGGGCTCTCCCTTTTGCGTGGTATTAATACCTTTGGACGATCCTGGGGATCGAAAACGAATGCGCCGCCTGCGGGCGGACAACCTTCCCCCCTCAACCCCGTGTCTCTCAAGGACGCGGGGTTCTTTTTATGCCGATTTCGCCGAAACCGATTTCGCCTCGCCGCGGCCCGAGATCTTGTGCGCGATGTTTTCGATGGCGCGTGCCGCTAGGCTTTGCGGATAGAGTGTAAGCAACGACATTTGCCGCCGCACCGCCGTCAGCACATGGGCATCGCGCGGGATCGAGCCCAGATATTCCGGCTCCAGCTTCAGGAAGTTCTGCGACACGCCGATCAGCGCATCCGCCGTGCGCCGCGCTTCATTTTCGCCCGCCGCCATGTTCACAAGGATCGAAGGTTTGCGCCCCGCCGCGCGATGCGC
>CAZTCU010000190.1:0-5784 GCA_964612235.1 uncultured Rhizobium sp. | reverse complement strand
CCGCACCGGCAAGCGCACGGCGGAAGCCGCCCTGAAGGTGGCCGTGGATATGGTGGGCGAGGGCCTGATCGACAAGCGGGCGGCCGTCGCCCGCGTCGACCCCAACGCGCTGGACCAGCTCCTGCACCCCACGCTCGACCCCAACGCCCCCAAACAGCAGATCGCGGTGGGCCTGGCCGCATCCCCCGGCGCCGCCACGGGCGAAATCGCCTTCACGGCGGACGAGGCCGAAAAGCTGGCCCAGGACGGCCACAACGTCATCCTGGTTCGCACCGAGACGAGCCCGGAAGACATCCACGGCATGCACGCCGCCCGCGGCATCCTCACCGCCCGCGGCGGCATGACGAGCCATGCGGCCGTCGTGGCCCGTGGCATGGGGCGGCCCTGCGTCTCCGGCGCGGGCACGCTGAAAATCGACTTGGCGAACGGCACCATGACGGTCGGCGGCACCACGCTGAAACGCGGCGACGTCATCACCATCGACGGCGCGAGCGGGCAGGTGTTCCAGGGCAGCGTGCCGATGCGCCAGCCCGAACTGACCGGCGATTTCGGCACGCTGATGCAGTGGGCGGATTCCATCCGTACACTGAAGGTCCGCACCAACGCCGACACGCCGTCCGATGCGCAGACCGCGCGCAAGTTCGGCGCGGAAGGTATCGGTCTCTGCCGCACCGAACACATGTTCTTCGATGGGCCGCGCATCGTCGCGGTTCGTCAGATGATCTTGGCGGACCAGAAAAAAGATCGCGAAGCGGCACTCGCGAAATTGCTGCCGATGCAACGCGGCGATTTCGAAGCGATCTTCAAGGAGATGGAAGGCTGGCCCGTTACCATCCGCCTGCTCGATCCGCCGCTGCATGAATTCCTTCCGCACAAGGACGAGGATATCGCCGAAGTCGCTCGCGCGGCCGGCGGCGATCCGGCGAAACTGCGCGCGCGCGCGATCGCGTTGCACGAATCCAATCCGATGCTCGGCCATCGCGGTTGCAGGCTCGGCATCACCTATCCCGAAATCTACGA
The DNA here is from genome assembly GCA_964612235.1 of uncultured Rhizobium sp. Taxonomy (GTDB): domain Bacteria; phylum Pseudomonadota; class Alphaproteobacteria; order Micropepsales; family Micropepsaceae; genus Rhizomicrobium. The sequence goes on along the minus strand of CAZTCU010000190.1, from coordinate 4,764 downwards.
GATGCAGGCGCGCGCCATTCTCGAAGCGGCCCTCAACGTGGAAGACGCGGGCGGCAAACCCGTGCAGCTCGAAATCATGATCCCGCTGGTGGGGTTCAAAACCGAGCTTGATACGCTAAAAGCCCGTATTTCCGGCGTTTCCGACGCCGTGAAGAAAGAACGCGGGCGCACGCCCGCCTATCTCATCGGCACGATGATCGAACTGCCGCGCGCCGCGCTGCGCGCCGCCGAGATCGCGGAAACGGCGGAATTCTTTTCCTTCGGTACCAACGATCTCACGCAAACAACGCCTGGTGTGAGCCGCGATGATGCGGGCACATTCCTCATCGAATATCTGAACAAGGGCATCATCACCCGCGATCCATTCGTCACGATAGATCAAGAAGGTGTTGGTGAACTGGTTAAGATCGCGGCGGAAAGAGGGCGCAAGACACGCGCCAAATTGAAACTCGGAATCTGCGGCGAACATGGCGGCGATCCGGATTCGATCCGCTTTTGTCACAAAGCGGGCCTCGACTATGTGTCGTGTTCACCATTCCGTGTGCCCGTTGCGCGACTCGCCGCCGCACAAGCCGCACTGCAATCCACAGCGGAAAACGATTAATCCGTGTACGGATAAGCCGCAGAAACCCTGGATTTTCATGCATTACATGACGCTGTGTCATGTATTGCATCGATTCCATTTGACGATTCGGAAATTCGCTGGCACAAGCCTCGCACCAACGGGGCTGCGGAACTTTTTTAAGCACGACTCACTGAACCGAAATTTTATTCGTTAGGTAGCCGGGACCAGCCTCTATGCAGAACAGTTTGCTCGAAACGCTTTGGCGCGCGGATCGCGTGCTGGCAGGTGCAGTAGCGCTCGTTGCTATGGCAGCGGGCGGTATTGCGGGTGCGGCGATCGTACATCCTCCGCATACGGACAAACCGAAAGCAGCGATTGTCGAAGCCGCGAAAGCGCCCGCGCCTGAAAGCGACACGGTGGACATTCTCGAATCCGATCCTGCGCTCGCGCAGCTCGTTTCCGAACACAAATGTCTTTCCGAAGCGCTTTACTACGAAGCGCGCGGTGAAGGCGCGAAAGGACAGATGGCGGTCGCGGAAGTGATCTTCCATCGCCTGCACAACAAGCACTATCCCAGCACCATCTGCGGCGTCGTCTATCAGGGCAAGGATACGAAAGACTGCCAGTTCTCGTTCGCCTGCGTGAAACACGCGAAAAACAAGGACGAAGGCGAGTGGGATAGCGCCCAGATGCTGGCCGCCCGCATCCTCACCGGCGTCGCGCGGATGAACGATGTGACCTCGGAAGCCACGCATTTCCACACGATTTCCGTGCAGCCGGAATGGGCCGATCACCTGGTGAAGACGATCCAGATCGGCAACCACATCTTCTATCGCGACGCGCCGATCACGCGGAAAAGCTAGCCTTTCCGCTGCTTCTCGAACGAGCGGTTGAACGCCTCGTCGATCTGCCTCTGCACCTGCTTGCGCATGAAACGCGGCGCGAACGCCTTGATGCGGTCGATCCATTCGATGCCCTTGGGCACATACCAGTGGATCTTGTCGCTGCTGTAGGCCGCCCACACGGCCTCGGCGATCTCGATAGGCTGGATCAGCCGGAACAGGCCCTTCTTGCGTTCGTATAATTCGTCCTCGGTCGGCTGGAGGCCTTCGGAGCGGTTGGGCGTGTTGCGCAGGATGGCGGTGTCGATCAGGCCGGGCAGGGTGTCCGCCACGCGGATGCCGTGGCGCGCGAACTCGATGGAAAGCGCTTCCGTCAGCCCCTTCACGGCAAACTTCGTGGCGGCATAGGTCGCGATGCGCGGCATGCCGTAGGTCGCCGATGACGACGAGGTGCTGAAGCACAGCGAGTTGGGTGTCGCTTTCAACAGCGGCAGCGCCGAATAGATGCCGTTGATGACGCCGATGAAGTTCACGTTGATGAGGCGCATCGTGGCTTCGTACGGAATGTCCTCGAACCAGCCGCTTTCGCCGATGCCCGCATTGTTGAACAGCACATCCATCTTGCCGTCCGTCTCGGCGGCGAATTCGGCGATGGCCGCTTCGTAGTCCTTCTTGTCCGTCACATCGAGCTTTCGCGTGAAGACATTGTCGTTGCCAAGCTCCTGCGCCAGCGTCGAAAGTCCATTGGTGTCGACATCCATCGCACCAACGAACCAGCCCTTGGACGAAAACAACTTCGCCGTCGCCCGCCCGATGCCGCTCGCAGCCCCGGTGATGAATATGGATTTGCGCCCCCGCGCCTTGCCAGCCATGAAAGCCCCCTCGAAAGTTGGTTCAGAAATTCACGCGACGCGAAATCGCGCCGTCGACCAGAAGATTGACGCCCGTCGTATAGGACGAAGCCGGGCTTGCAAGAAACACCGCCGCATTGGCGATGTCCTGCGGCGTGGCGGCGCGGCCGGTGGGATTTCGTGCCATCTGCTGCTTGAAATAGTCGGGCATGCCTTTTTCCACCATGTTCCAGACGCCGCCCTCGAAATAGACCATGCCGGGCGAAACCACGTTCACGCGCACATGCTTGGGCGCATATTGCCGGGCCAGCCCCTTGGCGTGATGGATCAGCGCGGCCTTGATGGGGCCATAGGCGCTCGCGCTGTCGGCCTCCGCGGCGGAGACGGACGATATGATGATGAAAGCCGCATCGCCGCTTTGCTTCGCTGCGTCTTCAAGATACGGCCGCGCCGCTTCGAACGAGACGACCGCGCCCAGCACATCCAGCCGGAAATTCGCATTCCACGAACCTTCGTCGTTGCCGATGGCCATGGCGCCCGCGTTCGAAACGAGGATATTGATGCCGCCCAATTCGTTCGCCGATTTCGCGATGAAGGCCTGCAGCGCCGGCCCGTCCGTGATGTCCACCGACGAGCCTGTCACGCGCACGCCCTTGTCTTTCAACGCCGCAACTGCCGCGCTCACCTGATCGGCGTTGCGCGCGCAAAGCGCCACATTGGCCCCTTCGCTCGCCAGCGTTTCCGCAATCGCCCGCCCGATGCCGCGCGTACCGCCCAGAACGACCGCGTTCTTGCCCTTCAGATGCAAATCCATGGGTGTCTCCCGATATTGCCGGGCACAGTCTAGCGTGGCGGAACCTGAAGGTCAGGCCCGGGCTTTCACCCGGTTCGGGTCGAAAGCCTCCGCGATGACCCGAGTGAGATCCTGCTCGCGGAAGGGTTTTGCCAGCTTCACAAGCCCCAGATCCGGTCCGGGCGGAAGTTCGGCATAGCCCGTGGCCAGTACGATGGGAATGCCGGGAAATTCGCGTTTCACCACCTCGGCCAATTGCACGCCCGTCATCTGCGGCATCGCCTGATCGGTGATGACCAGGTCGATGGACGAATCCTGCCGCAGGATGTCGAGGGCGTCCTTGCCCGAATAGGCTTCGGCAACAGTGTGACCCAGTTCTTCGAGCATCGCGGTAGTGTTCATCAGCACCAGCGCATCGTCGTCGACGGCAAGTATGCTGAGCGCGCGGCTCTCGGCCGGCTCCTGTTCCTTGGTCTGGAAGGCGGCGGCCGGCGCTTCTTCCGCCACCGGAAGCCAGATCTCTGCCGTGGTGCCCTCGCCCTTGCGGCTTTTGAGAATGAGAGAGCCGTGCAATTGCTCGGCCATGCCATGCACCATGGCAAGGCCGAGGCCGGTGCCTTTGCCGACGCCTTTGGTGGTGAAAAACGGTTCCGTGGCATGGGCAAGCGTGTCTTCATCCATGCCTTCGCCCGTATCCGTCACCGAGATGCAGACATACGGGCCCGGCTGCAGCGGCCCGCTTTCGTCCTCGATTTTTTCTTCCTTGGCGCCAATGACGATGCGTCCGCCCTCCGGCATCGCGTCGCGCGCGTTCACCGCGAGATTGAGAAGCGCCAGCTCAAGCTGGTTGGTGTCGCCGCGTGCGTGCGCCAGCGCCGGCGGAAAACGTGTTTCGATTTCCACATGCGGCCCCAGCGAGCGTTCCAGCAGTTCGGTCATCCCGCGCACGAGGCTCGGTATGTCGAGTGCTTCGGTTTTCAAATCCTGCCGCCGTGCAAAAGCGAGCATGCGTTGCGTCAACGCAGAGCCGCGGCGGGCGCCCAAAATGGCGTTGTCGAGCAGCGGCGTGATCTTGGGATCTTCCGGCAGGCGCTTGCGCACCAGTTCGATGCTGCCAAGGATCGCCATCAGCAGATTGTTGAAGTCGTGCGCGATGCCGCCGGTGAGCTGGCCGATGGCGTCCATCTTCTGCGATTGGAACAGTGCTTCGCGCGCTTTCTCCAATGTGCGCTCGGCCAGATTTCGTTCCGTGATGTCGCGCGTGATCTTGGCGAAGCCCAGCAGTTTGCCCTTATCGTCCCGAATGGCGTCGATGATGACATGCGCGAGGAACCGGGTTCCGTCCTTGCGGATGCGCCAGCCTTCCTTTTCAAACCGGCCTTCCCGTGTCGCCGCGCTCAGCGCCTTCTGCGGTTCCCCGGTTTCGCGGTCTTCCTTGGTATAGAAGCGGCTGAAATTCTCGCCGATGATTTCCCCGGGCTGATAGCCTTTGATTCGCTGCGCGCCGGCGTTCCAGCTGGATACCCGGCCTTCGGGATCGATCATGTAAATGGCGTAGTCGGTAACGCTCTCGACAAGCAGCTTGAACTGCTGCTCGCTAAGCCGCAGCGACGTCTCGTCCACCAGTGAAATATCCGACCCGATAGCGGCGTTCATTAAAGACGATCCGGCCCCATGCCATCAAAGTAACGATGGTTGCAGGGAAAAGTTCCA
>CAZTCU010000189.1:0-5794 GCA_964612235.1 uncultured Rhizobium sp. | reverse complement strand
ATCGGGGATCAGCACGGTCTTATCCGGCGAAAGAATCTTCGACGTTTCCGCCATGAAGTGCACGCCCGCCTGCACGATGACCTTCGCATCGGTCTTGGCGGCTTCGCGCGCGAGCTGCAACGAGTCGCCGCGAAAATCCGAGACGCAGTGGAAGATTTCCGGCGTCATGTAGTTGTGCGCCAGAATGACCGCGTTCTTCTCTTTCTTCAGCTTGTTGATCGCGGCGATGTACGGCGCGTGCACCGCCCATTCGATCTCCGGCATGACATGGGCGACGCGCTTGTAAAGCTCGGCGGTCTGCCGCGCGATCTCGGGCGTATAGGCAAGCTCCTTCTCGAAGCTTCTCGGCATTTCACCCATATCCCGTCTCCTTATTTATACTCATTTCGAGTATATATATAGGGCAAAAAGACCGGCCTTGAAGGGCCGGGCGAAGCGTTATGCTACACATGAGCATAAATCGGTCAACCCGCCGGCCGGAATGTTGGCGGCGAAAGACTGCCCGTGTTCCCTTTAGGGAACGCTAAGCAACTGTTTTTTAACCAGAAAAAGCCGGAATTTTTAATGAATATCAATACATAGCGTTCATATAGGCACGGTCGCCGGGGGTAGCAGAGCGATCGGGAGAACCTTGTGTCTCGCACAACAGTGATTACCGCGGTGGGGACGGCACTACTTCTTTCAACACCCATCTTCGCTGAGCCCGGTGCGTTTGAAGAAGCGAATTTCTCCGGCACCCTGACAGGCGAATACTCCTACGTCAGTCTTTCCGGCTTACCCGACACCAACATCAAAGGGATTGCGGGCGAGGGTGAGTTCGCGCTCGGCGCGGGCGTCCATGCGCAGGGCCATGCAGGTTACAACTACGCCACGCTTCCCGGTACGCATCTCAGCAACTGGAATCTGGGCGGCTCCGGTTATTGGAAAGGGCAGATGGGACGCGCGGGCGCGGTCGTGAACTACACCGATGTGCATCTCTCCGTTCTGGGAAGCGCGCACACCACGAACTACGGCGCGTTCGGCGAGTATTTCGCCAATGACGATTTCACGTTCGGCGTCAAAGGCGGCGGCTTCAGCGGCGATTTCAATGGCGGCTACGCGGGCGTGCAGGTCACCGGTTACGTCTTTCCCGATTTCGCGCTCACCGGCGGCATCGGCTACACCCATCTCAATCGCATCGGCGCCGAAACCGATCTGACGGTGCAGGGCGAATATCTCCTGTCGCAAGAGACGCCGTTCGCCGTCTTTGCGGGTTACACCTATTCCGATCTTTCGGATGGCGGCGGCAGTGTCAGCACGTTCCTGGTGGGCTTGAGGTTCTACTTCAACACCGATGGCTTCTCGTCACTCAAGGAACGGCAGCGCTCGGGCACGGTTGGAACCATTGGCGGTTTCGGCCCCGTCGGCCTGAGTTTCTGAGCCAAATTACAGCCTCGTAACTGCAAATTGTAATGATCGGAAATACTCGTTGCAGTTTGGCAACGGACATTTTCTTTCGCGGGAACCTGCCTCCTTTTTAATCGACATCAATGTGAATTGGCCTATAGAGCCCCCGCCCGAGGGGACTTAATGGGCGATTCAACAAGGAGAACTCTGTGTTTCGTAAAGCAATTCTGACGACCGTTTCCGCAGTGGCCATGATGTCGGCTCCGGCGCTCGCCGACGACCTGAACTTCGCCGGTGTCCTGTCGGGCAACTATGTCCATACCGGTTCGGACCTGCCGGACGCGAATGGTTGGGGCATCAACGGCGCCGCAGCCATCGACCTGGGCGATACGGGCTTTGCCGCGGAATTGGACGCGGGTCACAACCACCTGTCGATCTCGAGCGCGGACGCCAACGACTGGAACGTCGGCGGCTCGCTGTTCTGGAAATGCCCCGAAGGCCGCTTCGGCGCGAATGTGAACTACACCGAAGTCAACCTGTCGGTGTTGAGCCTCAGCGGTAACGCGCACGCCACCAACTATGGCGGCTTCGGCGAATATTTCGCGAGCGACATGTTCACGCTCGGCGGCAAGGCCGGCGGCTTCAGCGGCGATTTGAACGGCCTCTATGTCGGCGGCGGCGTGACCGGTTATGTGTTCCCGGATTTCGCGGTGACGGCTTCGGTCAACTTCACCAACTTCAACCACGCATTCCAGGAAACCGATCTGGGCCTTTCCGGCGAATACCTGATCTCGGAAGAGATCCCGGTTTCGGGCTTCGTCGGTTACACCTATTCCGACCTGTCGAACGGCGGCGGCAACGCCAACACCGTGTTCGTGGGCCTGCGCCTCTACACCAACACCACGGGTGCGGCGACGCTGGTGGAACGTCAGCGCAGCGGCACCATCGGCAGCCTGGCGACGTTCGGCCCTCTCGGCATGAACCTCTAAGACTGTCTGCATCGGGAAAGCCGCGCGTCTCGCAAGAGGCGCGCGGTTTTTCTTTGGCCTGTTGACGGCCACGCCCCGCGGCGTATGAGACAAACAAGGGTGTGGGGGCGATCGGATGGAGACGGAATATCTGTTCTCGGAACGGCTGCCGGTCTCGATCTTCGCCGGATATACGCTGGCAAGCCCCAGCGGTGTCGGAAGCACGGACGTCAACCTGTTCTTCGTCGGCCTGAAGATTTATGCCGACGAGCGCACCAGCCGCACCCTCGTGGACCGGCAGCGCAACGGCACGCTAGGATGGCTTTCGAGTTTCGGAACCGTCAATTTCTGATCCGGAGCGGCGATGACGCGCTGGCAGCGCATTCTTGCTATTGCCGCCGGTCTTGTGGTGCTGGCGGGATTGTACGCGCTGCGCCCCGATCACGGCCCGCCGCGCGAAGCGTTCGTGGCGTCGGCGGATGCGCCCTTGTGGTCGTCCACGCCGAATATGAGCGCCACGGAAAACGCCGAACATCATTGGCGCAAGCACGGCCGCGAATTCCCGCAATTGCACAGCGCCGCCGAATATGAAGCCGCTGCGCATGCCTTCGTCAGCGCGCCGCCGCCCGGCACGCTTGTCAAGCATCATCGAAACGGCGACACGCTGTTCTACGATCCGGCGAGAAACACCTTCGCCGTGCGCGCCCGCAACGGCGCGCCGCGCACCATGTTCAAGCCCGACAACGGCATGCGCTATTGGGAGCGGCAATGAGATTTCAGGCCTGTCCCTGTTGCGGTTCGCACACGCTTTCGAAGCGCGGCGCGTATGAGATCTGTTCCGTCTGCAATTGGGAAGACGATCCGGTGCAAGCGAAAGACCCGGATTTCCGCGGCGGCGCCAACGGTTCAAGCCTGAACGAAGCGCGCGCCGCATGGCGGCAGCGAAAAGAACGAGGCTGATTTTCGCGGCTTTGTGTGCCTAAATCCTCTTGGTAAAACATCCGAGGCCGATATGGACAAATCTTCATCAAACGAATGGGTCGAAGCGGGCGAGGCGCTGCTTCCCGAAATGATCTCGCTGCGCCGTGCCATCCACGAAGAGCCCGAACTGGGCCTGCACACGCCCAAGACCACCGCCAAAGCGAAGAGAGCGCTCGAAGGCCTGCCGCTCGAAATCGTCGACAGCAAATCAACAACCGGCTTCGTCGCGCTGCTGCGCGGGCCCGCCAACGGACGCACGGTGCTGTTGCGCGGCGACATGGATGCGCTGCCGCTGACCGAAGACACCGGCCTTGCCTTCACCTCGCGCAACGAAGGCGCGATGCACGCCTGCGGGCACGACACCCATGTCGCGATGCTTGTCGGCGCGGCAAAGGCGTTGTGCGAGCGGCGCGACAGGCTCGCCGGTTCGGTGATGTTCATGTTCCAGCCGGGCGAGGAGGGCTATCACGGTGCGCGCTTCATGCTGGAAGACGGCATCATCGATCCGCTGCCAGACGCCGCTTTCGCGCTGCATGTCACGCCAAATGTACCGAGTGGCTTGATAGCGGGCCGTGTTGGCCCATTGCTTGCCGCCGCCGACCGTTTCGTGGTGACGGTGAAAGGCAAAGGCGGTCACGCCTCCATGCCGCACAACGCCGTCGATCCCATTCCGGTGGCCTGCGAGATCGTGATGGCGCTGCATGCGATGGTCACGCGCCGCATCGAAGCCTTCGATCCCGTGGTACTGACGGTGGGCCGCATCGCTTCGGGCACCACCAACAATATCATCCCCGAAACGGCCGAGATCGAAGGCACGATCCGCAGCTTCTCCGAAGGCTCGCGCGCGCTCGCGCATGAAGGCCTGCAAAGAGTCGCCACCAACATCGCCGCCGCGCACAAAGCCGAAGCGAATGTCGAGATCATCCCGGGTTTCCCGGTGACGATCTGCCATGGCGACGCCGTGGCGCTCGCTAAGAAAACCGCGCAAGCCCTGTTCGGCGACCACGGCTGGCTGCCGATGCCCGCGCCTATCATGGGCGCTGAGGATTTCGCATACGTTCTCCAAAAGGTGCCGGGCGCAATGTGCTTCCTCGGCGCTACGCCGGAAGGCGGCGATTTCCGAAGCTGCTGCGCGCTCCATTCCAACCGCATGGTGATCGACGAAAATGTCATGGCGCGCGGTGCGGCGATGCACGCGGCCTATGCCGAGGCGTTTTTGAACGACGGGTTTGAGGCGGCTTAGTCTTCCATTGTGCGCGGATCGGCCGACTTCAGGCGGCCGTTTTCGAGCCATCGGGCGAGACCCGGCGATAATTCGTTCCTGACGCGGTCGTTGTAGAGTTCGACATCGGCCTGTGTCAGCACGTTGCGCCAACGCTCGTTGGTGCCGCGGTTGATGAACGTGTCCGAGCCTTCCTTGAAAATATTGTCCAGCACGGGCAATAGCGCCCGCCCATCCCGTTTCATCGACTCGAAACGGGCAGATTCGACAAGCGAAGACCATGTATCCGATGGTGTGTCGATTTCGAGGAAATCGGCAATTCGCTTCATCTCGCCTGCGAGATCGGCCTTAAGGTCGTTGTAGTGAACTAGCAGCAGATTGGGCCGCTTGCGCTCCGACCAGTAACTTTGCTCGAGGTCGAAAAAGTGGTTGCCGACATAGGCTCCTGCCGACTTCGGATCTATCCAATCGAGATAGAATCCCCGCGGCTCGCTCGGCAGCCTGGGCACGGGGCGCCCGATTGTCTGGTCGGAGAGCCCAACGTTGTCGAGATCCTCCAGGGCTTTCTGCGTGAAGTTCGTGAAATGGTTGTGGAACGACATGCAAGAGTCGCGACCGTCGCGCGCCACATGGATGTATTTCATCTCCTCGTAGATCGGCAGCGCGTCAAACGGCAGATGGCTCTTTACGGCCCTGCGATGTGTCTGCGCACCCAGAATCTGGACTGCTATGTCGATCGGGATTTGAAAGCGGCAATCGATCCAGGGTGATGTTTCGATGATCGGTCTCGGCTTCGTCGATTGAAAGATCAGCAGCGCGACAATGCGCTGTGTCCAGGTCGTACCGCATTTTGGGGCGGTCGCCACGACGACATCGCCTTCTCGAGGCTGATACTTATCCCATTGACGGCTGTCGCGCGTCCAATCGCGGACGACGCGCTGCGGCGCGCGTGAAAGCATAGATCGCCCCCATTGCTTGCGAGCTTTAGCACAAGATGTGAACTGTCGGAAAGGCGCTATCTGATGCGTATACCAAGCCGAAGGCCCGGTGCCGGGCGTTCGCGCAACACTTCCTTGCGAAAGCGGAAGAGTTCGGCGGGCCGTCCGCGCGCGGCCGCGCTGGTGCGGCCTGTGCCTTCGACCAGCCCCTGATCTTCGACCAGGCGGCGGAAGTTCTGCTTGTGCAGACGCACGCCGGAAATCGCCTCCACCGTGCGCTGCAATTCCAGCAGCGTGAA
>CAZTCU010000188.1:0-5821 GCA_964612235.1 uncultured Rhizobium sp. | reverse complement strand
CCATTGCAGCGGATCGTTCTTCAGGTCGTAAAGCTCGCCCTCGCTGCCGTCATAGCGCACCCGCGTCGTGATCTGCGCGAATTGCGGCCAGCTTTCCTCCAGCCCGTTCGGCGCGCCGGGGGTGGAAGGCTCGTATCGCGTCAGAAGGAATCCGTCGCGCACGATGGAGCGCAGATGGAATCCATAACCGGGAAACTGGCTGTCCCATTCGCACAGCGCACGTTCCCGCGAACCGTCGTCGGAAACGGGCAGGGGCGCGCCTTGCATCCATGGCGCGGGTTCGATGCCCGCAATCGCACACATGGTCGGCGCAAGATCGGTCTGCTCCACCGGCTGCTCGACACGCGCAGGCGCTACCTTCGCGTTCGGCGCGGGCCGCCAGATGAAAGGCAGGCGCATCAACGCATCCACATGGAACGGCCCCTTGTACACAAAGCCGAAATCGCCCTGCAGCTCGCCGTGATCGGTGGTGAAGAGAACGTCGGTATCGCCGTCCCATCCGCGCGCTTTCACCTTCGCCATCACGCGGCCGACCGCTTCGTCGATCAGCTCGTTCATCACATGCACCTTGGCGTTGATCTCGCGGATGTTGTCGTGGCTCAGCGCCTTGGGTGTGAAATTCATCGGCCCGCCTTCGATATTGGCGAAGGTGCCGTCGTAATAGGCGAGCCAATGGGCGGGCTTCTCAGCCAAAACCTTGCGCAATTCCGCTTCGCTGCGTGGCAGGCCGTCGGGCAGGGGCAAGTCGCGCCAGTCGCAGCGCGGAAGCTCCGAAGCCGGCGGATCCCACGGATGATGCGGATCGGGAAAACTCAGCCACAGCATCCAGTCTTCATCTGCATCGAGCGAACCAAGCCACTCCACCGCCAGGTCGGCCAGCCAGTCGGTGTGATAAAGCCCGCGCGGTATCGCATGATTGGCGGTTTCCGGTGCGCCCGTATCGCCGCCGGGGCTTGCGTTCAGAAGCGGCGGCCAGGCGTCGAACACCTCCTTGTTCTTCGCGCGCAGCCAGCGCCCGTAATGGCCCACCGGCGCGCCCCGGAAATTCGCGGTGTGCATGGCATGAATGGCATAGTCGAAGCCGCGCCACGGCCCAAAATCGCCGTCGCGCTGGCGCGCATTCTCGCGATATCTGAATTTCGGATCGAAAGCCGGTTCGAAATGCGCCTTGCCGATCAACGCCGTTCTGTATCCCGCCTTGTCCTTCAGATATTGCGCGAAGCTCGGCGCGTCGTCGGGCAGCGGAACGCCGTTGGCGAACACGCCATGCGTCCGCACATATTGCCCCGTCAGCATGGTCGAACGCGCGGGCATGCAGACGGTGTTCTGATTATAGGCGCGGGCGTAGTTGATCCCCTTCTTCGCCAGCGCGTCGATATTGGGCGTCCGGCAGAACGTGTTGCCGTTGCAGCCCAGCGAATCGAAGCGCTGCTGGTCGGTGGTGATGAAAAGGATCTTGCGCCCCATGGTTCAGGCCGCCGTTCCGGCCGAACAACACAGAAGGGCGGTGCGCTCCAGCCCCGCATCGCGATGATAAAGGGCGGCGCGATAATCCGGCCGGTCGATCATTTCGAGGAACGCGGCACGCGAGGGGTATCGCACGCAAACAACTTCGTCCCATTCGTCGGCCTTGCCGCCGATCGCGACCATCTCCTGTTGTCCGCCCCAAACGATCTGCCCGCCGGTTTCCAGCACGCATTTCAGCGCCGTCGCGCCATAGCGCTGGTAAGCAGCGCGCCCCGAAAGGTTCTGGCCCGCCTCCGCCGTTCCCGCCTCGTAAGCCGCGCGCTCGCGGAAACGCAGCAGGTTGACCATAACGATGGCGCCTTCGAGCCCGCTCTTGGCCAGCGCATCGAGTTGTTCCGGTGTGGGCATTACGGACATGGCGTTTTCCTCGATTTGACGAATGACAGGTTATCGGATAATCTGAATATGAATTCAGATTTACAGGATGACCGTTTTTCGTGGTGGCGGCAAGACCAAAACGCTCGGCATTGAAGCCGGAAAGCGAGCACTGGGCCCTTCCGGTGCAGCAGGAGCGCAGCCTCGCCACCCGCGAGCGCATCGTGGCCGCGGCAGAATGGGCTTTTGCCGAAAAGGGCTATGAAGGGGCGCGGATTTCCGACATCGCCAAACGCGCGGGCTGCTCGGTGGGTGCGGTCTATTTCCGTTTCGCCGACAAGGATGCGCTGTTCTTCGCCATCGTCGAAAGCTTCCGCGCGGGCACGCGCGAACGCCTGCCTGTCCTTGCCGCTTCGCCCTTCGCCAATCCGGAAGAGGTGATCGCCGCTTTCGTTTCCGCCACCGCCGCCCAGGCACGCGAGCACCGGGGCATGTTTCGCGCCATCGTCGAACGCGGCTTCGACCAATCGCTTGCCATGGACATGATGTTCTCCATTCGCGAGGAATTGCAGGCTTTCCTGGAATCCGCGCTCGGCCGGTTCGGCCGCAAATATTCCGACCTTTCCTTCGCGGTCAGAATGATTTCGCAGATGGTCTACGGCTTTATGTTGACCGGCGTGCTCAACGACCGCGCCCCCACGCGGCTCGACGAAGCGCGCACCACGCGCGAGCTGACGGTCGCTCTCAATGCCTATCTGAAATCGGCGGAGCGCGGGAAATGACACTTTCCATCGACGTCTTCTGGTCTTTCCGCAGCCCCTATTCGTATCTGGCGACATCGCGCCTGGTGGAAATGCGAAACGAATACGACCTCGAAATCCGTGCCCGGCCCGTCTATCCGCTGGCGGTGCGTTCGGGCGAGTTCTTCTCCCAGGTCAATCCGCTCTGGGTCTCCTATCTGATCCGCGACACCATCCGTCTCGGCCAGATGCTGAACATTCCCTATCGCTGGCCGCGCCCCGATCCGGTCGTGGTCGATTTCACCACGCGCGCGGCGACGCCCGACCAGCCCTACATCCATCGCCTCACGCGGCTTGGTTGCGCGGCGGAAGAAGCGGGGCACGGTCTGGCCTTCCTCGATGAAGTCAGCCGCACCATCTGGTCGGGCACCGTCGACAACTGGCACCAAGGCGATCATTTGAAGAGCGCGGCGGCGCGCGCGGGTCTCGATCTGGGCGAACTCGACCGCAGGATCGAAACCGATCCCGCCAAATACGAATCTCTCATCCAGCAGAACCAGGAAGCGCACAAAGCGGCGGGCCATTGGGGCGTGCCGACCATGGTGTTCGACGGCGAGCCCTTCTTCGGACAGGACCGTCTCGATGTTCTTCTGTGGCGATTGAAACAGGCGGGCCTTCAGCCGCGCCGGAAAGACAGCCAATGAAACGCATACTTGTCTTCCTTGCCGCCGGGCTCGCGCTGCTCTTTGTCGTGGGGGCGTCGCTTTATGTTTATCCCGTCGAAGAAATGCTGTTCCGCCAGATGGCGCTGCGCACGGTTTCAAAGCCCGTGCCGCTATTGGCCGCGCCAAACCAGCTTTCCGTCCTGCTTTGCGGCACAGGTTCGCCGCTGCCCGACAAGAAACGCGGCGGTCCCTGCACGTTGATCGCAGTCGGCAACAAATATTATCTCGTCGACGCCGGAATAGACGCGGCGCGCAATCTGCGCCTCTGGCAAATCCCGCTCGAGAATATCCAGGGCGTTCTTCTCACCCATTTCCATTCCGATCACATCGGCGAATTGGGCGAAATCCGCCTGCAGACCTGGGTGTCCGGCCGCAAGAAGCCGCTCGCGGTCTATGGTCCGCCCGGCGTCGACCGCGTCGTCGCCGGTTTCAACGAAGCCTATGCGCTCGATGCGGGCTATCGCACCGCCCATCACGGCGCCAAAATGCTTCCGCCCGAAGTGGTCGACATGGAAGCCAAGACCGTCACGTTGTCCGGTACGACAGGCGTGGTGCTCAAGCAGGACGGCCTCACCATCACCGCGATCCGCGTCCACCACGATCCTGCGAAGCCAGCCTATGGCTATCGTTTCGATTTCGGCGGCCGCAGCATCGTCGTCAGCGGCGACACCGCGCCCGACGAAGATCTCGCCCGCGCCGCCAAGGGAACCGATGTTTTGGTGCACGAAGGCCTCGCGCCCGACATGGTGCGCGACATCGGCAATGCGCTGACGTCGGTCGGCCAATGGCGTGCAGCCAAGATCATGCACGATATCCCGCCCTATCACACGAGCCCGGTCGATGCCGCGCGGATCGCCAACGAAGCGGGTGCAAGGCTGCTCGTCTTCACCCATCTTCTCCCGATGCTGCCGAACGACCTCGCCGAGCGCATGTTCCTGCACGGCGTAAGCAGCGTGCGCGCGGGCGGCGTGCGCCTTGGCGAAGACGGAATGCTGGTGCGGCTCACCGCGGGCAAAAGCGACATAGACGTCTCCCACCTCTGACGAGCGATATAGTTCATCTGAATTAATCGGATCGCGCTATATTTCCGCCTGACGCCGGCGCCGCGGCCAGGATGCCTATGCGGGTGCGGGCAGTGACGACATGGATTTCTCGCACACGCTGAACCTCGGCTACACCGGTCCCGACGGCTCGACCACCGGCTCCATCTCCGGCGCCAACACCGTCTGCACGGCCGATCCCGTGCCCTCGCCCGAACCGCTTACACTCTCCCTGTTCGGCGCTGGCCTCGCCGGGCTTGCCGCTGCGAAGCGGCGCCAGAAAGCCGCATAAGAGCGCACGTCCTTTACGGCTTCTCGCGAAAATGGCGCCTCCGGGCGCCATTTTTGTTTCGCGCGACACAAGATTGCGCCCCCCGCCAAAAATTTTTCGATCCCACCCGAAAATCCTCTGCCCCAAACTGTCTATGTGCGGGCACCGGCTTGAGGCGCACTCAGGCGAGACACGGGGCGGGAATGGGCGAGACACCAGGCAATGACGGCTCGGAACGAGGGACCGCGCATATGCAGGCGCGCGATGACGTGTCGGCGTGGTTCGTCCGCGAAGTGCTGCCGCTGGAGGCGATCCTGATGCAATTCCTGCATCACAACTGGCGCAACGCAAGCGACATCGCCGACCTCCGCCAGGAAGTCTATGTGCGGGTTTGCGAGGCCGCGCAAAAGCAGCTTCCCGATCACACCAAGCGCTTCGTGCTGACGACCGCGCGCAATCTGCTCATCAACCGCCTGCGCCACGAACATGTCGTGCCGATCGAAGCGGTGGCCGATGTCGATGCGCTGGGCGTGGCCATCGATCAGCCCGGCCCCGAACAGGTCGCCATGGCGCGCGACGATCTGCGCCGCCTGCAAACCGTGCTCGACCGCCTGCCGCCGCGTTGCCGCGAGGCGATGGTGCTGGCCCATGTCGAAGGCCTGCCCGGCCATGCCATCGCGCAACGCATGAACGTCAACCAGGCCACCGTCTCCGAACATCTCTCCAACGGCCTGCGCGCGCTGACCGACATGGTCTACGGCGAATTGCCCGACCGCGGGAGGAAGGCATGAGCGATTCCTCCACCGCGATGGATATCGAACGCCGCGCCGCTTCTTACCTTCAGCGCAAACGCTACTGGACGTGGAGCGAAGACGACCAGAAAGAACTCGACGCATGGTTCGCGCAGTCGCTGGCGAACCGCGTCGCCTATTGGCGCCTTGAGGCAGGCTTGGGTCAGGCCGAACGCTTCGCCGTTCTCAAACCCGCCATGCCGCGCCGCTCGCCGCAAACCACGCGCCGCATCCTGCCGCTTCTGTTCGGTGCCGCCGCTGCCGTCGCCGCCATCGCCATGTGGGTTTACGGTGTCCCGTCCTTCACAGACGACAACCTGCGCACCTACGCCACCACCGTCGGCGGCCGCGAAACGCTGGCACTCGCCGATGGTTCGCGCATCGAACTCAACACCGACACGGTGGTGCGCCT
>CAZTCU010000187.1:1683-5877 GCA_964612235.1 uncultured Rhizobium sp. | reverse complement strand
TCGGCGCGCTGGCGAGCGGCATCCTGCTTTACGGCATTTCGCTGCTTTACGGCTTTACCGGAACGACCTTGTTCGAGGGTGTCGCGGTTGCGATGCGCGACGGGCTGTCGACCGGTGAGATGTTCGGACTGGTGTTCGTTCTGGCCGGCCTGGCCTTCAAGATCAGCGCCGTACCGTTCCACATGTGGACGCCCGACGTTTATGAGGGCGCGCCCACGCCCGTTACCGCCTTCCTCTCGATGTCGCCGAAGGTCGCCGCCATGTCGATCATCGTGCGCGCTCTGCTGCAGGCCTTCCCCGATGCGTTCCACGAATGGCAGCAGGTGATCGTTGTCGTCTCCGTGCTGTCGATGGCGCTCGGCGCGGTGGCTGCCATCGGCCAGCCCAACATCAAGCGAATGATGGCCTACAGTTCTATCGGCCATATGGGCTATGCGCTGGTCGGCCTTTCCGCCGGAACACCGGCAGGCGTCGAGGGCGTGCTGATCTATCTGCTGATCTACCTCGTTTCGAGCGCGGGCACCTTTGCCTGCATCCTGGCGATGCGCCGCGACGGCGAGATGGTCGAAACCATCGGCGATCTCGCTGGGCTGGCGCGCTCGCAGCCGAAACTCGCCTTCGTCTTCGCCATGCTGATGCTGAGCCTCGCGGGTATTCCGCCGCTCGCCGGTTTCTTCGGCAAGTTCTACGTCTTCATGGCCGCCATCGAAGCGCATCTCTATGTGCTGGCCGTGATCGGTGTCGTCACCAGCGTGGTGGGCGCCTACTACTATCTGCGCATCGTCAAGATCATCTATTTCGACGATCCCGCACCGGCCTTCGACCGCGTCATCGGCCCCAGTCTCGGCACGGTGCTCGCGCTGTCGGGCGTGTTCACATTGCTCTTCGTGGTCGGCGCGGCACCCATGGTGAACGCGGCAGCGGTTGCGGCGAAGACGCTGATCCCGTGAGCGCGGCATGGCCCGAAGGCTATGCGCTGAAAGCCTTCGACGTTATCGACTCCACCAATGACGAAGCACGCCGTCTCGCGAGCGCGGGCCAACGCGAACCCGTCTGGATCACCGCCGCGCGCCAGACCACGGGCAGGGGCAGGCGAGGCCGCGCCTGGGAATCTCCCGCCGGCAATCTTGCTGCCACACTCCTCATCCGTCCGGGCAAGCCCGCATCAGAATGCGCGCAATTGTCCTTTGCCGCTGCCATCGCCGCGCACGAGGCCATCGCCAGCTTCGCCCCCGACGCCGAAATCCGCGTGAAATGGCCCAACGATGTGCTGGCGAACGGCAGAAAGATCGCGGGTATTCTCCTGGAATCCGCCAGCACGGGCACCGTGCCCGAATGGCTCGCCATCGGCATCGGCATCAATCTCGCGCACTATCCCGAAGGCACGGAGTTTCCGGCGACCGCATTGCCCGCGTTAGGCATAACCGCACCAAACCCCAGCGAGGCCCTCGCGCGCCTCGCCGCCGCCTTCGCGAAATGGTATGAAATCTGGCGCGCAAGCGGGTTTTCGCCGTTACGCGACGCATGGCTTGCCCGCGCGGCAGGCCTGGGCACGCGCATCCGCGCACGCCTCGCAGACGGAGAAATCTGGGGCATGTTCGAAGGCATCGACGAAACCGGCGCGCTCATCCTGCGCGAAACGCAAGGCAAGACGCGCGCAATCGCCGCTGGCGAAGTTTTCTTCGGGTAATAGATATGCTGCTCGCCATCGACGCCGATAACACCAA
The DNA here is from genome assembly GCA_964612235.1 of uncultured Rhizobium sp. Taxonomy (GTDB): domain Bacteria; phylum Pseudomonadota; class Alphaproteobacteria; order Micropepsales; family Micropepsaceae; genus Rhizomicrobium. Next base: position 4,150 of record CAZTCU010000187.1, on the reverse strand, counting down.
CATCGTCTTCGCGGTTTATGACGGCAAGGAAGTGCGCGCCGAATGGCGCGCCGTCACCGAAACCACGCGCACGGCCGATGAATACGCCGTCCTGCTCCAGCCGCTGATCGCGCTATCGGGCCTTAGCTTCGCCGATATCGACGCGGCCATTATCGCCACCGTCGTTCCGGCTTCGTTGTTCGACCTGCGCATGTTCTGCCGCAAATATCTCAAAAGCGAAGCCATGGTCATCGGCGACGCTGACGTCGATCTCGGCATCAACGTCCAGGTGGATCGCCCCAATGCGGTCGGCGCGGACCGCCTGGTCAACGCCATCGCGGCGCACGAAGCCTACAAGGGCCCGCTCATCGTCGTCGATTTCGGAACCGCCACCACCTTCGACATCGTGGGCGCGAACGGCGATTACGAAGGCGGCGTCATCGCGCCGGGCGCGAACCTTTCTGCCGAAGCCCTGCATCAGGCCGCCGCCATGTTGCCGCGCGTGGCCGTCCAGCGCACGCAGAGCGTGATCGGCAAGGATACCGTGCCCGCAATGCAGTCCGGCCTTTATTGGGGCTATCTCGGCCTGATCGAAGGCCTCGTCGCCAAGATCAAGGAAGAATACGGCGCACCGATGTCGGTGATCGGCACCGGCGGCCTCGCCAATCTGTTTTATAAACAGACGGCTGCAATCGACCATCTCGATCCCGATCTCACCATTCGCGGCCTGATCATGATCTACAAGCGCAACGCCAAGAAAACGAGCTGATGGCGGTATCGCGCGACGACGAACTCGTCTTCCTGCCGCTTGGCGGTTCCGGCGAGATCGGCATGAACTTCAACGCCTATGGCTACGGCGCGGCTGATGATCGTTCGTGGATCGAGTCGATTGCGGCGTGATGTTCGGCCGCGAAGCCTCTACGCCGGGCATCGACTTGATCATGCCCGACATTCGCTATCTCGCGGAAAAACGCGAGAACGTGCTCGCCATCGTGCTCACCCACGCCCATGAAGATCACATCGGCGCCATCGCGCATCTTTGGCCGGTCCTGCGTTGCCCGCTCTATGCCACGCCGTTCACCGCGCATCTGATCGAAGACAAGCTGAAGGAAGTCGGCCTCGACGAAACCGTGCGCGTGAAGATCGTGCCGCTCGGCGGCCATCTTTCGCTCGGACCCTTCGAAATCGATTTCGTCTCCATCACCCATTCGATCCCCGAACCCAACGCGCTGTCGATCAAGACACCACTCGGAACGGTGGTCCACACCGGCGACTGGAAACTCGATCCCGATCCCCTGATCGGCGAGGTCACCGACGAAACCGCATTGAAGAAGCTGGGCGACGAGGGCGTGCTCGCGCTCGTCTGCGATTCAACGAACGCGCTCGTCCCCGGTCAAAGCGGCTCGGAAGCGAAAGTCCGCGAAAGCCTGTCCACGCTCATCGCCACCCTGAAAGGCCGTGTCGCCGTCACGGCATTCGCCTCCAACGTCGCGCGCCTGGAATCCGTGGCGAAGGCCGCGCGAGAGAACAACCGCGAACTCGTCCTCGTCGGCCGCTCGATGCACCGCATCGTCAACGCCGCGCGCGCCACCGGCTATCTCGAACATTTTCCCCGCGTGCTGTCGGAGGAAGACGCCGAGGACCTTGCGCCCAACCGCGTGCTCTATCTCTGCACCGGCAGCCAGGGCGAAGTGCGGTCCGCGCTCGCGCGCATCGCGGCAGGCGAACATCGCAGCGTCAATCTCGGTCCCGGCGATGCGGTGGTTTTTTCCTCGCGCATCATCCCCGGCAACGAACTCCCCATCTTCGAAATGCAGAACCAGCTTGCAGCACTTGGCGTCGAAGTGCTCACCGAACAGGATCACTTCGTCCACGTCTCCGGCCATCCGTGCCGTGAGGAACTGTCCCAGATGTATCGCTGGGTACGCCCGCAGATAGCCGTGCCCGTCCACGGCGAACGCCGCCAGCAGGAAGAACACGCCCGCCTCGCCAAATCCTTGCAGGTGCCCCAAGCCATCGTGCCGGAGAACGGTCAACTGTTCCGCCTTGCACCCGGCCGCGCGCAACTGATCGACGAAACGCCGTCGGGCCGCATGCATCTCGACGGCACCGTGCTGGTCGCGGAAGGCGAGGGCTATGCAAAAGCCCGCCGCGCCATTGGCTTCGCGGGCCTCATCGTCGTGACGTTGGTGCTCGACCAGAAAGGCCGCATCGCCACCGAACCAATGATCCTGTTCGAAGGCATTCCCGAAGCCATTCATGCTCATGCGCGCGAAGCCCTCGAAGGCGTCGTGAAACGTCACAACCCCAAACGCGACGACGAAGAAAAACTGAAGGAGACCGCGCGCCGGGCCGTCCGCCGGGCCGCGAGCGACGCGTGGGGCAAGAAGCCGGTCACCCGTGTAGAAGTCGTCTGGGTGTGAAATAATACGGCGGGCAATAAGGGGCGTCCGATGGCTGGTCTTCCGGTCCAACACGTCATTGTGGG
>CAZTCU010000187.1:0-1583 GCA_964612235.1 uncultured Rhizobium sp. | reverse complement strand
CGGGCAATAAGGGGCGTCCGATGGCTGGTCTTCCGGTCCAACACGTCATTGTGGGTTTCGGCTTCGGCCTGATGGGTCTGGCCGCTTTTCTCCGCCCGCGCGTGATCGTCGCGATGGTTGGCATCGTCGGAAACACGCCCGACTCGCGTAACGAGATCCAGGCGGTCTATGGGGGCTTCGGGCTGGCAATGGCCGCCGCCCTTGCGGCACCCTTGTGGTACCCGGAGTTGAGAGCGGGCATCGCGACCGCCGTTGGCCTCGCGCTCGCAGGCATGGCGGCAGGCCGGGTTATCGCCGCCCTGCGGGAGCGGCCGGGCCGCTGGCCTATCGTCTTCTTCGTTGTGGAAGCCGTCGCCGCAGGCCTGCTTCTCAGCACGATTTGAGGTTGCCGGGCCTCATCCGCCGCCTTAAGAAACCGCCACAAGCAACGGAGCAGGAAAGATGATCGGCCGCCTCAACCACGTCGCCATTGCCACCAAGGACATCGCGGCTGCGACCGCCGTTTATCGCGACACCCTCGGCGCAAAGGTCTCCGGCCAGGTGCCCCAGCCCGACCACGGCGTGACCACGGTCTTCGTCGAACTGCCCAACACCAAGATCGAACTCCTCGAACCGCTCGGCGCCAATTCTCCCATCGCGAAGTTCCTGGAGAAGAACCCCTCCGGCGGCATCCACCATGTCTGCTACGAGGTGGATGACATCAACGCCGCCGTGAAGCAGATGAAGGAACGCGGCGCCACCATCACCGGCACCGGCGAACCTCGCATCGGCGCCCACGGCAAGCCGGTCGTCTTCCTTCACCCGAAGGATTTCAACGGCACCCTGATCGAACTCGAGCAGGCGTAAGCAGTGGTCCGCGGTGCGGCGTTCCTCGGCGCGTTCGCCATCGTCTGGTTCACAGCCTTGTTCTGCCTGCTCCCCGTCGGTATGCGCGAAGACGCAGAGCCGACGATGAAACTCACCACCAAATTCCTGCTTGCGACGGCGATTGCTGTTGTTGGTTGGGCCGTCTTCTACGGCCTGATCCGCTTCGGCGTGATCGATATGTGAGTGTCGGGCAATTCGAAAAATAGAAAAGGCCGGTCGCCCGGCCTTTCCCCAGCCCCCACGGTAACTGACATTTTCTCCCCGAACTTGGCCGCTCTGAGTCGCGCCTTTGTTCTGTAGGGAAAAGCCTTACAGAAAGTGGACCTTTCTGTCACGTCATATTTGCACGGTTAACCACATGTCGCGGCATGTCGCGGCACGATATTTTCCCGAGTGATCCGCTAGAGAATATTTTGTGTCTCGGCGCACTTGCGGCCCCGCGCCAAGGTCGGGAGTCGGCTCCGCCAAAGGGCCGATTTGCCGAAAACAGGGCCGTTCCTTAGAACCCTGACAAGTCCTACGTCCGAAGGCCGATTCTATGCGTTTGTCCCGCTATTTCCTGCCCGTTCTCCGGGAGACCCCCTCCGAGGCCCAGATCGTCTCGCACCGCCTGATGCTCCGGGCAGGTCTGATCCGGCAGGAGGCGGCGGGCAACTACTCCTGGTTGCCGACGGGCTTCCGGGCAATGAATTCATTCCCAATACCCATTATAAAGA
>CAZTCU010000186.1:0-5945 GCA_964612235.1 uncultured Rhizobium sp. | reverse complement strand
TGTAGATGTCGGCCGCGATGTCGGCGAGCATGCGGCGCACGACATTGCCTCTGCCTTGCCGCTCTTCCTTTCGCACGATGGCGCCCGCTTCGCGGGCGCGCTCCACCGTCTTGTCCTTGGAATTGTTGTCGTAGACGTAGATGTCCGCGCTCGGCAGGTGCTTGCGGAAGTCGCGCACCACCGCGCCAATTGTGGCCTCTTCGTTGTAGCAGGGCACGAGCACTGCGATGGTCGCGTGGCGGGCGGTCATTTCACGTGCAGTCATTTCACGTTGGGTGGCTTGGGCGCCAATGGACAAATTTGGTAGAGGCCGGAGAGATTGGATTCGAACACTCTGCACTCCAGCCAACGGATGGCAAGGCGATATTCGGCCAAGGCCTCGCGTGCGCGAACCATATCGTAATGGTCGGCCAGAAGGTAGATGTCGGCCTTCCTTTTGACGTAGGCCTTAACCTTACCACGCATTTTTTTCGTCAGCAGCGTGCCGTCATTGGGCTGCATCATCCAGCCGTCGATGCGCAGAATCGGTATCTGGTGCGGGATGAGGGGCGCCAAGAAGCCGAGCGGGGAATTGCCGGTCATCAGCACCAGCGTGTTGTCGGGATGCGGGAAGGTGCCGATGTCGGCCTGCACATAGGGATCGCCCAGCGGCACGCGCTCGAGATAATCGGCACGCGCATAGACGAGCACGGCGAGAAACAGCGCGCCCAGCGCAATCAAACGCGGCCGGAAGGGAAGGGGCAGAAGGCCCACGCCGGCCGCGATCACGATGGGGCCCAGCATTTCGAGACCAACGATGTAGCGATAGATTGCGAATATCGAGATCCAGGCGGCAAACGCCGTGGCCGCATAGGCGAAGATCACGCGCGTCGCCGACGGTGAAAAGAAAGCGTCCTTCGCGGTAAAGCGCACGGCGGAAAAGACGATGGCGACGATCGTCGTCGCGTAGGCCAGTCCCACGCGCATGTCGCGGAAGGGAAGATCGTCGGCGATGGCCCAGTTGAGCGTGAAGCGATAGGGCAGCAGCACCGTGTTCCAGAACCCTTGCGGCAGGAAGCGCATGTCGCGATAGGCTGCCGGCAGCGCGAGCGGCGATTTGAAATATTCGTTGAAATACGGAAACAGCGGATTGCCCGTCAGCGTATCCATTTTCAGCATCCAGTAGGCCGCGAACAGCGCAAAGCCAGCCAGGCCGCCGATGCCGCCCGCCACCAGCCGCGTGGCGAGGTGTCTCCAGCTTCCACCCAGCAGCAGCACCGCGCCCGCAAAGCCCACGGCGAATGGCGTTTCGGGAAGCTTGAGGCCCATCGCGCTTCCGGCGAGGAAACCTGCAACGGCGGTGAGGATCGCGGTTTGAACAAGCGAGCCGCGCGCGAGCGTCTCGCGTTTGGCGACGAGGATCGCAAGCGCCGAAAGCCAGAACACGCTCATTACGTTGTCGTAGTAAGTCGTGCCCAGAAGACTGAGCGTCAGCGCGCCCGTCATGCCGAGCAATGTCAGCAGCGCCGCGCCGAGTAACGGTTCGGGCGTGCGCAAGGATTGCCGCGCGATGATGTAGAGCGGAATGGAATTGGCGCCCTGCACCGCGCCGAGCACGCCCAGCGCGAACCACGATGTGGTGTGTGTGGCGAGCAGATAGAACGGCACGTCGAGCAGCGGATTGTAATAGCTCGCCTGATGCGCGACGGCGACGTCGAGGCCGAGACGATCGTTCAACAGCGCGTAAGGGATGTACCAATGGTAGTTGCGGAAATCCCAGGACGTGTCCTTGCCCAGCGAGATCACGAACAGCGACCAGCCGATCACGCTGAGCGCGAGGAACAGCCATTCGTTGCGGGAAAGCTTGAGCGGCGGGTCGATGTCGCTCCACGTCCAGCCCTCAGTGAGCGATGTCCCGCGCGCGGCCGTCTCGTGGCGGTTCTTGCCGCGCGAATGGAACCACGGGGTCAGGATGCTTCTGCGGCCTTGATTGGCGGGTATAGGCGAACCGGTGCCCGCTTCCCCTTCCGGACCTGATGACGTCGACATCGTGCTCCAAGCTGCCGGCGACCCTCTGGCCGATTGTACGGTGGCGAATACCGCCTGCCGAACACGCCCCTCTTCGCGCCGGACCTCTAACGACGCCGGACCATTGCCGCCGCCGGTTCAGGGGTCAAGAGGCCCGGAAAGCGGGCTTTGAGAGCCGCCCGTCAGGGTTGCGGGGGCGGCAAGTTGGCCAGGAATTGCAGGGTGCAGGCCCGCCACGAGTTCTTCATCGCGAAGGCCCGCGCATCGGCACCGGGGATTTCGAGCGCGTGGAGACAGGCGTCGCGCAGGTCGTCGTCGAGGACGGCGATGGGGGCGTCGCCCACCACATCCTGCGGGCCCTGCACGGGGTAGGCGGCAACCGGCGTGCCGCAGGCCAGCGCCTCCAGCACGACAAGGCCGAACGTGTCGGTCTTGCTCGGAAACACGAACACGTCGCCCGCGCTATAGGCGCGCACGAGATCCTCGCCCGTTTTCATGCCGAGAAAATGCGCTGCCGGATATTTGCGTTCGAGCTGAGCGCGCGCGGGGCCGTCGCCCACCACAACCTTGCTGCCGGGAAGATCGAGCGAGAGAAACGCTTCGATGTTCTTTTCGATGGAGACGCGCCCGACATAAAGCCAGATCGGCCGCGGGAACGGCATGTCGGCATCCGCGATGGGATGGAATTTCTCGACATCCACGCCGCGCGACCAGATGCGCGTATTGATGAAACCGTGGGATTGCAGTTCGCGCTGCAACCTGTCGGTCGCCACCATCATCGCGTAAGCGGGCGCGTGAAACCAGCGCAGCAAGCGATAGATGAGCGACTTCGGCACAATTGGAAAGCGCACATGCACGTAATCGGGAAAGCGCGAATGATAGGCTGTGGTGAAAGCGAGCCTGCGCCTGATGCAGATGTTGCGCGCGGCCAATCCCAGCGTTCCTTCGGTGGCGATATGGATGTTGTCGGGCTTGAAGTCGTCGATCAGCTTTTCGAGGCTCCGGCGCGGCAGGATCGAAAGACGGATCTCCTTGTAAGTGGGAAGCGGAATGCTGAAGCGCCCCTCCGGGGTCGCGTAGCGGACCTCGTGGCCCAGGGCCGACAGTTCCTTGCCCAAGACTTCGAGCGTCCGCACCACGCCATTGATCTGCGGCGCCCAAGCGTCGGTGACGATGAGGATTTTCAGCGTTTCGGCCTTCGGTTGGCGCGCCTTTGGGACGCGGGTGGGGAATCGCCCGGTTCCCTTCATCTAGGGCCAGCTCCGAACGGCTTTCAATCGCGGGACTGACACACACGGATTCCGGCTATCGACAAATTGTCATTTCTGCACTGCAAAAGAAGCGTGGCGGCTATTTTCTGAGCGGGTAGCTCAGTTTTTCTCCTTATAAATCATAGGCTTTGTGCGGCAGGCGGACGCATCTGGGGGCTCCAAAGGAGCTTGATCTCGCAACTGCAATCTGATTTATTGTTGCAGCGCGGCATTGCGGACTTCGTTCGCGACGCCGCCGCCCTTCCTGGGCGTTTCCTCCCTGAACTTGGCCGCTCCGCCCCCCGGAGCGGCCATTTTTCTTTTGAAACAGGCACTTTGCCCGGTTGACTCCGATGTTAGCGCGGTGACCATGCGGCCCATCACATGGAGGCTGGCAACGTGAAATACGCCATCGATTTTCGGTATTTGCCTAAAGGGGCTGACAAGCCCGTCGACAACACCAATCCGGTGGACGTTCAGGTCGACGAATCCCAGTTCGCGTTGATTCCGGCGGTGGGCGACTACGTCGACATGCCGGGCGACGGCCCGACGTTGCGCAACGTTCCGCTGAAAGGCCGCGTCAGAAGCCGCATGTTCCGCTATGTGCTCGGCTTCTGTTACGTCACGGTCGTGGTGGAAGACACCGACGAAAGCTGGGCGAAAGCCGGCAAGAACTGATCATTCCGCCGCAAGCGGCGTTGCGCGCGGAAGACCGATTGTCGACAGATCGGCTCCAAGCAATGCGCGCAACGCATCGCCCACACGCGCGCGCAAATTCGCGAACTGCGCGTTGGGCGCGATGCGATCTTCATCGAGATAAAGCGCACGGCTGATTTCGATCTGCAGCGCCTGAACCGGTCCGCCGCGCCGCCCATGCAGATGGGTGGTGTAGCCGCCCGCATAGGGCGTGTTGCGCGCCACGGAAAATCCGCGCGTTTCGAACGCATGTTCGGCAAGCCGCGTGAGCAAGGGGGCGGCCGACACGCCGTAACGATCGCCCACGATCACGTCGGGCACGGCCGCGGCCGACGGCATGGAATGGCAATCGATCAGGATCGCGAAGCCGAATTGCTCGCGCGTATCGGCGACGAGCTTGGCCAGCGCATCGTGATAGGGGCGATAAAGTTTCGCCAGGCGCGTTTCGGCTTCGGCGGTCGAGAGCTTTTCGCGATAGATCTCCGCGCCGTCGCGCACCACCCGCGGGATCACGCCCAATCCCGCCGTCACACGCGGGCTTTGCGAATCGACCGCGAAAGGCAGCGTGCCTGCGAACATCGTGTTGTCGAATTCGGACGGCGCACGGTTGGCATCGAGAAAGGCGCGCGGGAAACGTGCTGCGATCAGCGGCGCGCCCAATTCCACGACGCTTGCGAAGATCTCGTCGATGAAGGCGTCTTCGGAGCGGCGCAGCGCCAGCGGGTTGAGCCTGCTCTTGGCGACGAAGCTCGCAGGGTAATGCCGGCCCGAATGTGGCGAGGCGAAGACGAAAGGTTGGGTCTGTTTCTCGGGGCGCGCGACCGTGAACGGTTCCCCATAGAGCGCGGCGATGCCGGGATCGATATCCTTGTGACCTGCTTCGGGACGCGCCATGTCCTCTTTCCGAACGCCGAGCCGCAAATCAAACGCGGCAGGCACGAAATTGGATCACCGAATGCGCCGGAGGATCAAGCCCAAGCGATCGTACTTATTAAAGTCCGGATTCCAGCCCGTAATGATGGTCGAAGCCGTACCAGACGTTGAAACGGCAGAAATCCGGCAACCCGCCACGATGATCCGGCGGGCAGGGGCAGGGCGGCGGCGCTGCCCATGGGCGCGGCCCCATCGCATAAGGTTTGCCGTAGCCATCGTGCCAGATATGGGCGCGCGGCGGCGGAGGTGGAGGCGGCGGCGGGGGAAGCGGCGCGTATTCGTCTTCGTAGTAACGCGGTTCTTCGTGATGTTTGCGGTGGTGATGCCTGGGCTTATGGGCGGCCTTCACCACCTTTGCCTTTTGCGGCGGGCAATGATCCGGCGGCGCGGCCAACGCGGAACCGGGCAGCGCCAGACCTGTAGCCAAAGCAATCCACAGAAGCTTCATCGGGCCCTCCGGGCGCACCAGAACGGCACAGTATTTCCCATCGCAAGGGCTTGGGAATGCTGTATCTTAAGAATTGGTTAACCATTGTCGCGGCACGCATCCTGCATTTACCGGCAGGGGCGGTTGGCTTAAACAAAATGCCGGTTGGGGTGGCTTGATGGCACATATTCTTCTGGCGGAAGACGACGAGGCGCTGCGCCGGTTCCTGGCGGCGGCGCTCGTCAAGGCCGGCCACGTGGTCGCCGATTTCGGCGACGGCGATTCCGCCCATGATTGCCTGAGGGCCCACCGTTTCGACCTTCTGGTCACCGACATCGTGATGCCCGGCATGGACGGCATCGAACTGGCCAAACGCGCCGCCGAAACCGATTCCGGCCTCAAGATAATGTTCATCACGGGGTTCGCCGCGGTGGCGTTGCACCCGTCGAGCCACGCGCCCAAGCAGGCCAAGGTGCTTTCCAAGCCCTTCCACCTGCGCGAGATCGTGGCCGAAGTCGAACGGATGATCGCGGCCTGAACGCGCTTGCCCGGCGCGGACGCGGCGGCTATAGCACCACCCGTCAGGTCGGGCGCGTAGCTCAGCGGGAGAGCACTACCTTGACATGGTAGGG
>CAZTCU010000185.1:0-5967 GCA_964612235.1 uncultured Rhizobium sp. | reverse complement strand
CATGCGCGCGCAGCAACGCTCCGATGCGGGCTATGTCCGCCACCTCTTCGACCAGTTCTCGACCGACTACGACGAACGCATGCGCGGCCAGCTTGCTTATGCCGCCCCCGAGATCCTGCGCGGCCTGGCCGATCTGATCGGATTGCAGTTCGCCAAGCACGACATCCTCGATCTCGGCTGCGGCACCGGTCTCGCGGGCATCGCGTTCAAGGACATCGCGGCCCGCCTCGACGGCATCGACCTCAGCCCCGCCATGATCCAAAAAGCCCGCGCTCGGCAGATTTACGACAACCTCGAAGTCGCCGATCTCGAAACCGCGCTCGCCCAAACACCCGCCCGCTACGATCTTCTCGTTGCCGCCGACACGCTGGTGTATCTGGGCGACCTCGATCCGGTCTTTGCCGCGGCTGCCACCGCTTTGAAGCCGGGTGGAACCTTTCTCTTCACGGTCGAAAAAACCGAAACCGGTTTCGAACTTGGCCCGAAACGCCGCTGGCGCCATTCCGAATCCTACCTGCGCGATCTCGCCCAAAATCATGGTTACGAAGTTGCAGGCTTCCTCGCCGCCAGTCCGCGCACCGAAGCCGGGCAACCGGTCGAAGGTTTTGCCGTTGCCTTACGCAAACTTTCTTAGGCACAAAATCACGTTTGCCGCGTTGTTCTCGCAGACATCAAGCGGGGACGATTTTTCCCATGGTTGCGTTAGACAGTGCCGCAAGAGCGCCTTCGCAAATTCGATTCAATTCGTCCCTCCTGCTGATCGCAGGCGGCCTGCTCGGCGGCATCTGCGCGGCGGGCCTTCCGCTCGCCATGCTCGGAACAACCTACGAAGGCTGGTCGCTAGCCTCCCGCGCCACTGATGAATTCTCAGGTCTGCTGTTCCTGATGGCGTTTCTTGCCGCGCCGCTCGCGCGCCTATTTCCGAACAGCCTTGCGAACCACTTGCAGATCGACCGCCGCCACCTCGCTTACGGCTTCGCCGCTGCCTACGCCATCTGTCTCGCCACGGCTGCCTTTGCTGTCGCGGGCGAGGGCCAACGCTTCGGTCTGCCGCAGGCCGCCGGGATCGCCATCCAGTTTTGCGTCCTCATCGCCATGATTGTCGCCCGAGGGCCCGTCCACACTGCCGCCCTTTGGTTCTTCTGGCTGGCCTATACCTTCGCCTATGCCGCCCACTTCTCCGGCCCGCACATCGCCGATTATTCCTTCGGTATCGGCCTGTTGCTGCTGTTGGGCGCACTGTTCATCCGGTTCGCCTCGGCCCTGAAAGCAACCTGGAATCGGTCGTTGGCAGAAAAAGTGGGCTGATTGTCATTCCTGCCAGACCGGGCGCGGTCTAATGTGCGCCTATGCCGAAGCAACGCCCCCGCCGCGTCGTCCTGTTCGCCTTCGAAGGCGCGCAACTGCTCGACGTCACCGGCCCGCTGCAAATCCTCGCCGCCGTCAACGACGAGCAACCTGGCGCTTATGAGATCGCCATCGCCGCGCGCGAGAAGGGTGAGCTGAAAACCTCATCGGGTATCCGCCTTGTGGCCGATGCCTCTTACGTCAAACCGCCGAAAGACTTCTTCTCCAACATCGACACCTTGATGGTCGCAGGCGGCGAGGGCACCGAAGCGGCCACCCGCGACCGCGAGCTGATCGCCGCCATCCGCGCCGCCGCGCCGAAAGCGCGCCGCGTGGCATCGGTCTGCACCGGTGCCTTCATTCTCGCCGTTGCGGGCCTGCTCAAGAACAAGCGCGCCACCACCCATTGGTCGGCCGCACACCTGCTCGCCAGAAATTTCCCCAATACCAAGGTCGATCCCGACGCCATCTTCATTCGCGACGGCAAGACATGGACCTCTGCGGGCGTCACCGCCGGAATGGATCTGGCGCTCGCGCTGGTGCGGGAGGATTTCGGCGACGAGATGGCGCTCAAGATCGCACGCCGCCATGTGATGTTCCTCATGCGCCCCGGCGGCCAATCGCAGTTCAGCGCGCATCTGGCAGCCGAAGCCTATCCGCAGGCCCGCCTCACATCGCTCTTGCGCTGGATACCGGAAAACATTTCCGCCGATCTCGACATCGCGGCGCTCGCCGCGCGCGCCAATATGAGCGAGCGCAGCTTCGCCCGCATCTTCAAGCAAGAGACTGGCGAAACACCCGCGCATTACGTCGAACGGATGCGCCTCGACGGCGCCCGCCGCCTGCTCGCCGGTTCTGCGTTGCCCGTCGCTTCCGTCGCGAGCCGCAGCGGTTTCGGTTCGGAAGAACGCATGCGCCGCGTCTTCCACCGCCATCTCAAGATCAGCCCCAGCGATTTCCGCGAACGCTTTCGTGCCCAGGGAGACATGCCATGACCATCAGGATCGGCGTCGTCGTGTTCGACGATGCGGAGGAACTCGATTTCGCAGGCCCGTGGGAGGTTTTCACCATGGCCAGCAACATCCAGCCGAAGGCCCATGAGGTGATGCTCGTCGCCGAAAGCGACCGGCCCGTGCGCTGCGCCAAGGGCATGCGCGTGTTGCCCGACGTGACGTTCGAAAATTGCCCGAAGCTCGACGTGGTGCTGATCCCCGGAGGGCAGGGCACCCGCCGCGAAGTCGAGAACAAGCCCATGCTCGACTGGATCGCCAAGGTCTCGAAAGATTGCCAATGGGTGACCAGCGTGTGCACGGGCGCGATGCTGCTCACCGCCTCCGGTCCCGCGAAGGGCAAGCGCGTCACCACCCATTGGGCCTTCGTCGAAACCCTGCGTAGCCGCAAGGAGGCCTCCGAGGTTCTCGACAACATGCGCTATGTCCGCGACGGCAATGTTGTCACCGCTGCCGGTGTTTCGGCGGGCATCGACATGGCGCTCTGGCTCACCGGCCAGCTGCACAGCCCCGAATTCGCCCGCAACGTGCAGCGCGCCATGGAATATGACCCCGCGCCGCCCTACACGGCGGCGGTCTGAAAAGCCTTTCTTCCGCCTCATTGGATATGTTTTGATCGGAGCCGGTCATTTCGGCCCCACAAGACATATCCAGGAAGAGGCTCTCCCATGGCGTTGAAATATTTTCTGACCGCGGCGTTCCTCGCGGCGACGGCAGCTCCCGCGCTCGCCGATCAGTGCTCCGAACCGATCCCGCCCGTGGCGGTCGATGGTTCCACCGCGACCAAGGAACAGATGACCCAGGCGCGCGACGACACCGTGCATTTCATCAAGGCGTCGGACGATTATCAGTCCTGCCTCTATGCCGACCTGAAGATGCAGAAGATGGAAGCCGTCAAGAACAAGAAGACTTTCCCGTCCTCCATCGAGGATGCCGTGAACGCGAAGGTGAAGGACAACCAGTCCGAGAAGGAAAAGGTCGGCGGCGAGTACAATGCGGCCGCCATTATCTACAAAAAGAAGCATCCCGGCGGCTGAGGCGGGAACAAGCCCCCCGAATCACCTATCATCGCCCGCATGAGCACAGGCGGGCAGGCCATCGCACAGAACCGCGCCAGGCGCCGCGCGCAGGAGCAGACCGCCACGCGCGCCGCCATTCTGGAGGCCGCACGCAAGGTGGGCGCTCGTGACGGCGCCCGCCATCTCTCGCTTCGGGCCGTCGCCGCCGAAGCGGGTTTCGCGCCCGCCGCCCTCTACGGCTATTTTCGCAACAAGGACGAGTTGTTGCTGGCGCTCGCCGCCGACGATCTTTCGCTCGTCGCCCGCGCCATGCGTGATGCAGGGCTGAACGCACCACCCGCAGAAAAGCTCGAAGCCGCAGCGCTGGCCGCCGTAAGATTGCTCCAGCAGACCGAAACGCTCGCCACCGCGCCCGCAGCCCTTTCCGGTGGCCTTGCCCCCGACGCCGAACGCATCTTCAACGGCCGCCTGATCGCAGCCCTCAGATCGCTATCGGACGTCGCCGACATAAAAATGGAAAGCCGAGACGCCCAACTCGATACGGTGTTATTGGCCGCCACGCTCACGGGGCTTGCAGTAATGGCGCGTTCGGGCCGGTTGGGCGCGCTGGGTTTCAGCGCAGAAGAAGTCGTCGCGCGATTGAAAACATAACACTTACCTCCCCCTTGCGGGGAGGTCGGCGCGCGAAGCGCGACGGGTGGGGGCCGCGCCGCGTAAGACGGCGTAAGTTCAGTTTTTTCCCAACACCTTCCGCGCCGCGTCGCTGTCTTTCGCGATCTGTGCCTTCAGCGCTGCAAGCCCATCCAGCTTCGCCTCCGGCCGGATGTAATGCACGAATTCCACCGACAAATGCTTGCCGTACAGATCGCCGTTGAAATCGAACAAAAACGTCTCCAACAGCGGCGTTTCGATCTTGTACATCGGCCGCACGCCGAAATTCGCCACGCCGTCATACCGCCCGACGGGCTTGTCGTCCTCGATGACCGTCGCACGCACCGCATAAACGCCATAGGCCGGCCGCAGGAAATCGTCGATCCGCATGTTCGCGGTCGGAAAGCCGATAGTGCGCCCGCGCGCATCGCCATGTTCGACGCGCGACTCCACGCTCCACCAATGCCCCAGCAGTTCCGCCGCCTCTTCCGGCCGCCCCTGTTTCAACGCCTCGCGGATGCGCGTCGAGGAAATCTTCTCATGCCCTTCCGCCGTGACGGGTTCGAACACCTTCACCTCGAAGCCGTGCTGTTTTCCCATCTCGGTCAGCGACGCCACGTTTCCAGTTCGCCCCTTGCCGAACTGGAAATCCTCTCCCACCACGATGGCCGAGACGCCAAGCCCGTTCACCAGCACGTCGGCAACGAACTCATGCGCCTGTTTCTTCGCCATCTCCGCATCGAACGACAGGGCGTACATCACATCCGCGCCCAGTTCCGCGATCAGCCGCGCCTTGGTGCGGAACGGAGTCAGCCGGAACGATTCCGCTTGCGGACGGAAAAACTCCTGCGGATGCGGCTCGAACGCGATCACGCCGAACAGTGCGCCATGCGTCTTGGCGATGCGTCCCGCCTCGCCGATCAACGCCTGATGTCCGCGATGTACGCCGTCGAAGTTGCCGAGCGCCACCGCCGCGCCCTTAAACGCATCGGGAATGTCGTGATAGTGGCGGAAGATGCGCATGCGCGCGCGTCTTATCCTTTCGGCCGCGACGGTGCCATCACCATCGCCTCGCCTTCGATAACCACAAGGTCGCCGACCTTGCACGCGCAATCGAAGATCACGCGCCGTTTTTCCGCGATCACTTCGCGCACGGTGCAGGTTGCCGTCACCTCGTCGCCGATCCTCACCGGCGCCTTGAACTTGGTCGTCAGGCTCATGAAGATCGTGCCCGGTCCGGGCATCTTCATGCCGAGGATGGTCGAGATGTAACTCGCCGAGAGCATCCCATGCGCGATGCGCGTCTTGAACGGCGTGGTCGCGGCATAGGCTTCGTCGAAATGCGCCGGGTTCATGTCGCCCGACAGTTCACCGAACATCTGGATGTCCCGTTCGGTGACGGTGTGGACGTAGCTCTCCGACATCCCCGGCTTCAGATCTTCGACGTAATAACCCATCGTCCCAAGGCCCCTCTCAAGTGAGCCCTCGTCTTATCGGGCGGCCCGTCACCAGACAAGCTCGCGCATCGCCGCGCGCGCCCGAACGCCAGTCTTCTCAAAGAGTTGCGCCAGGGTTTCGTGGGTCATTTCCCCCAGCTCCGCGGCATGAATACCATGGGCGACGAACAATGCGTCGAATCCCATCGCGTTGGCGCCCGCAAGGTCGGTCGCCATCCCGTCGCCCACCGCCAGCACGCGCGTCACCGTGCGCCCGCAGGTCTTGCGCATCGTTTCCAGTGTCAGGTCGTAGATCGCCGGGTGCGGCTTGCCGAAATAAATCACCTCGCCGCCGATCTTCTCATATTCCCGCGCCAGCGCACCCGCGCAATAAACCAACTGCCCGCCCCGCTGCACCACGATGTCGGGGTTGGCGCACAGCATTGTCAGCGAGCGTTCCTTCAATTCGGCCAACCGCCCGGCATAATCATCCGGCGTCTCATG
>CAZTCU010000184.1:0-5978 GCA_964612235.1 uncultured Rhizobium sp. | reverse complement strand
TTCCGGTGGGTGTGTTCATTCTTTCGGTCTATGGCATCTATTATTATCTCGTGCGGCAGTTCGATGGTCTGCATGTGTGGCTGGTTTCGGGCAGCGCGGGCGTGGTGGCGCTAGCGGTTGTGGCCGCGCTTTCCAATGTCGATATGGCAGTGTGCCTGATCGTGCTGATGTTCGCACCGATGGTGACGGTGCTGGGATATGAGATCGCGGGGCACCGGCATCAGGCCGATGCGCTGGTGAAGGAAGGGGTGGCGCTGGATTAAGGTGCTATCAATTCCATCAAACCTGTCATGGCCCGCCTGGTGCGGGCCATGACAAGTTTGTTTGTTTTTGTGGGCGCGGAGCGCGGTTGAATGTTTCACGCGGAGACGCGGAGAGCGCCGAATGCAATAGCCTCCGCGTTCTCCGCGTCTCCGCGTGCAATACCCCACCCGCCAGCGTGCCGATGCACGCTGTCGGTTCATACGCTGGCGCTATGAACCCCCGTATAGGGGAGGTAAGAAACAGGCCTTGAATGCGCCGCAAAGTTCCGGGATCAAGGGTTTATGCCGAAGTCGAGTTTTAAGAAGTCCCTGCGGGCGTTTTGGGCGCGGCGGCGTTCGCTTGTGCTGAAGACGGGGTTTGTCGCGGCGCTGCTCGCGGTGATCGCGGCGGGTGCTCTCTATATATTACCGGATGTGGTGGCTTCGTTCGCGCCGAAGCTGGACCTGAAGCGCGACCTTTATGCGATGAACCGGCCGCCCGCGTTCACCTTTCTCGATGCGGAAGGCCGCGACGTGGGCCATCGCGGCGCGATCGTGGGCGAGCGGCTGACGCTCGACCAGATGCCCGCCTATCTTCCCGCCGCCTTCATCGCGATGGAGGACCGGCGCTTTTACGATCATCACGGGTTCGATCCGAAGGGGTTGTTGCGCGCGGCGTGGGTGAACTGGCGGGCGGGCCATGTGGTGCAGGGCGGTTCCACCATCACACAGCAATTGGCGAAGATCCTGTTTCTCACGTCGGACCGCACCTATTCGCGCAAGATGAACGAGGTGATGGATGCCGCCGCCATCGAACAGGAATTGTCGAAGAAGCAGATCCTCGAACTTTATCTGAACCGCATCTATCTGGGCTCCGGCGCTTATGGCGTGGATGGCGCATCGCGGGTTTATTTCGGCAAGTCGGCGCGCGACCTGACGCTTTCGCAGGCGGCGATGCTGGCGACGTTGACGCGCGCGCCGTCCGCGTTTTCGCCGCGGCGCGATCTGGCGGCGGCGCAGGCGCGCACCAAGGACGTTCTCGCGGCGATGATCGAGACGGGCGCGATCACAAAGAAACAGGCGGCGTTCGCCGAGGCCAATCCGGCGCGCATCGTGGACCGCACGGTGCAGGAGGCGCGCAACTATTATCTCGACACGGCGGCGGACGAGGCCAAGAAGCTCGTCACCATCGCGGGCAAGTTGCCGGGCGAAGATCTGATCGTGCGCACGACGCTGGAGCCGAAGCTGCAGGAAACGGCGCGCAAGGCGCTGTTGCGGCATCTGCGGAAGGACGGCAAGCGGCTGCGCGTGCGCGAAGGCGCCATCGTGGTGATGAAGCCGGATGGCGCGGTGGTGGCGCTGATCGGCGGGCGCGATTACGACACCAGCGTGTTCAACCGCGCGACACAGGCCAAGCGCCAGCCGGGATCGGCGTTCAAGCCGTTCGTCTATCTGGCGGCGGTGGAGAACGGCATCAGCCCGTGGGACACGCGCGACGACGGGCCGGTGGACATCGACGGCTGGCAACCGACCAATTACGGCCATCGCGAATACGGCACGGTGACGCTTGCAAGCGCGCTGGCGCATTCGATCAATACGGTGACGGCAGGTCTGGCGCAGGAAGTGGGGATCAAGACCGTCATCAAGGCGGCGCGATCCGCAGGCATCACCTCCCCGCTCGAAGCCAACGCGTCGCTGGCGCTCGGCACCAGCGAAGTGACGCCGCTGGAACTGACGGCGGCTTACGCGACGTTCGCCTCCGGCGGGATGAAGGCCGAGCCCTATTTCGTCACCGAAGTCGAGGATTCGCGCGGGCACATCTATTACGCGCGCAAGAATGTGACGCCGGTTCGCACGATACCGGAAGACGCGAATATGGATCTCACCGCGATGCTTTACGACGTGGTGCTGGAAGGCACCGGCCATGCCGCGCGCCTGCCCGACCGCGAGGCGGCGGGCAAGACGGGCACCACGCAGGATTATCACGACGCCTGGTTCGTGGGCTTCACCACCGATTATGTGACGGGCGTGTGGGTGGGCAACGACGATTCCAAACCCATGCGCAATGTTACCGGCGGATTGCTTCCGGCTGCGATTTGGAAAGACGTGATGGTTGTGGCAGAGAAGGGATTGCCTGCGAAACCGCTTGCGAAATCGGTGCCGCAGGCGCCGGAAGTCGATGAGGACTCGCCTTATGCCGGAAGCGATGCGGCGCCGGGTTATCGCGGAGACGACGAAAGCTCGGGCGACCGCAACGATGGCGGCGCGCGCGCGGAAAATCACGGACGATCATTTCTGGATTGGCTGTTCGGGCCTTCCGACGACGAGCCGCCGCCACGGCAGCGCCGCGATCGCGGGCACAGTTCGTGGTTCAGCGACGAGCCGCCGGCGGGGGATGATGAGTGACGCTTTACCTCCCCCTTGCGGGGAGGTCGGCGTCGTGCATCGGCACGACGACGGGTGGGGCCTTCACGCACGGAGTTCGTTGCAGCGGCCCCCACCCGCCGCGCTGTCGCGCGTCGACCTCCCCGCAAGGGGGAGGTAAGTGATGTTGCGCTTCCTTCTGAAACTCCTTGCTTGTCTCATCGTCGGCACCGCGCTCGGTCTCGCGGCGACGTGGGTTGCCGTCACGCGGTTGAATTTCGGCACGGTTTCCAACGGGCCGTGGCGCATGAGCCTGCTCACCGGCAGCGCGCAGAGCGGTCCTTATCTGCGGGCGAATATCGCGCTGCACGGATTGCTGGCGCTGAACCGGTCGGAGACCGTGTATTATACCGCCGATCACGACAGCGCGGGCGAGTGGCTGGACGGCAATTGCTTCTACAAGATCGAAGGGCGCGAACCGAGCGCGCGGTGGTGGAGCATCACGGCCTATGGCGAAGACGATTATCTGATGAAGAACAAGTATGACCTCTGGTCGATCTCGGGCGAGACCGTGCAGCTCAAATCCGACAGCACGTTCACGATCACGGCTTCGAAGCATCGCGCGCCGACCAACTGGATTCCCATCACGCAGCGCCGGTTCAGCCTGACGTTGCGGCTTTACAATCCGGGGCCGGGCGTGGTGGACGATCCGGCCAACGCGATGGTGCCGGTGATCAAGCGGTCGGTGTGTCTGTGATGATGCGGCGGGCGGCTTTCTGGATCGTGGCGACGCTGGCGGTTGCGGCCGTCGTGCATTATTTCACCCTTGTCCGCACGCCGGGCTTCATCATGAACAAGGTGATGATGCGCATGGGCGAGGTGAACCACATCCATCATCAGGGGCGCGTGACGGACAAATCGCGCGGCGTCGTTCGGCCTTCGCCGGACCTGCTGTATTCGGTGTGCCCGTTCGATCTCAGCCAAGGCGCGCTGCATGTGACGGGCAAGGTGCCCGCCGGAACATACTGGTCGGTGTCGATCTTCGATGCCGATACCAACAATTTTTATGTGAAGAACGACCGGCAGGCGAAAGGCTCCGTCGATCTGCTGGTGACGACGCCGACGAACGATGTGCGCCGGCCCAAAGGCGCCACGGAAGTGATCTCGCCGACAGCGAAGGGACTCGTGCTGTTCCGCACGCTCATCAACGACGAGAAGGATTTCGCGGCGATAGACGCTGTGCGGCGCACGGCCAACTGCGAACTCATCCGCTCACGCGCATCATGAAGAGCGGCGTCTGGCCGCTGGCGATCAGGGCGGCGTCGATGCGGTCGATCAGGCGATAGGGTTCGAGCGGCTTGACGAAGAGGCCGGTGAAGCCCAGCCGCTTGTAGGCGGCCTCCGGCAGGCCGGTGATGTTTTCCGTCACCGCGATCACCGGCGCGCTGTACCCTCTGCGGCCGGACAGACGGATTTTGTTGAGCACGTCGAAGCCGTCGCCGCCGCGCAGGTTCATGTCCAGCAGTACGACATCCAGCATCAGGGTGCGGAACAGCTTGACCGCCTGCGGGCCGCATTCGGCGAAGGTGACAGCCGCGCCGATCAGCTGGCAGCTTGCGTCGACGATCTTTCGCGAGCTTTCGTCTTCCTCCAGGCAGAGGATCTGCAGCGGATGGGACCGGCGGAGCAGGCGGCTCATGGGATTACAACCATAGATTGCAGATACGGAATTATGCACGCGGATGTTAAGGAGCGGTTTCCGGGCGGCCCGCGGACGGGCACAATCGGGCCTGCGCGAAGGGGAAAAGCCATGAAAATAAGGGTGTTACTGGCGGCGGCAGTGATGCTGGCGGGGTGTGGGCAGGAGCCGAAGCCTGCGGCCGGGCCGGTGAAGATCACCTTCGTGACCGACTGGAAGGCGCAGGCCGAGCATGGCGGGTTCTACGAGGCCCTCGCGCTGGGTCTTTATAAAAAGCATGGGCTGGACGTGCGCATCCTCGAGGGCGGGCCGAGCGTGAACGTGCCGCAAATGCTGGCGGGGCACGCGGCGGATTTCGGCATCGGCTCGAACGCCTTCATCCCGATGAACCTGGCGCGCGAACATGCGGGCATCAAGGCGGTGATGGCGGTGTTCCAAAAAGACCCGCAGGTGCTGATCACCCATCCGCGCGACGACGTGAAATCGCTTGCCGACATGAAGGGCAAGCCGATCATGATTTCGGACGCCTCGACGGCGGCGTTCTGGCCGTGGATGAAGGCGAAATTCGGCTTCGAGGATTCGCAGATCAGGAAATACACCTTCAACCTTGCCCCGTTCGTGAGCGATCCGAAGGCGATACAGGAAGGGTATCTTTCGAGCGAGCCTTACACGGTGGAAAAACAGGCGGGCTTCAAACCGCAGATCTTCCTGCTCGCCGATTACGGCTATCCCGGTTACGCGAACATGGTGATGGTGCCGGAGAAATGGATCCGGGAGAACCCGAAGGCGGTGCAGGCGTTCGTGGATGCGAGCATCGAAGGCTGGAAGGAATATCTCTGGGGCGATCCGTCGGCGGCGAACAGAATCATCAAACGCGACAACCCGGAAATGACCGACGACGTGATCCTTCAGGCGCGCGAGAAACTGAAATCGTTCGGGGTGGTGTCGGAGGATGGGCTGGGGGCGATGACGGACGAGGGGTGGAAGACATTCTTCGACACGATGAGCGCGGTGGGGATTTATGACAAGACGATGGATTGGCGTGGGGCGTTTGATTTGAGGTTCGTGAAGAAGGCTTCCAAGGAAGGTCGGTAGATTGCTTGCTTTGGGGGCAAGGCTTGCACAGGCGCGTTGACAGATCTGCCATATCTCGTGCGCGAACCTTGCGCGAGAACGCGACGGACGCCGAGCGAAAGCTTTGGGCTGAATTGCGCCTGCTGAAGCGGCAGGGTTTTCATTTTCGGCGTCAGGTACCTTTTCAGAAATATACGCTCGATTTCGTTGAGCACGACACAAAGCTGGTGATCGAACTCGATGGCGGACAACATGCCGAACCGGAACATCGCCGGCGCGACGCGATTCGTGACGCCGTGCTGGAACGCGAAGGATATTACACGATCCGGATATGGAACGGCGGGGTCGACACGGATATGAATGGCGTTATGGAGACCATTCACCGGGTTTTGAAGATGAGGCGCGACGGCGCGGCTCGCGACGAGTTTCCCGAGCGGTGGAAAGAATGAGAACGCTTTTCTTGTTCCAACCTCCCCCTTGTGGGGAGGTCGAAATTCTTGGAGCGCAGCGCAGAGAATTTCGGGTGGGGGACGGTGCCCCGAACAGGCTCGGTCCCCCACCCGAAAAACGCCTTGCGTTTTTCGACCTCCCCACAAGGG
>CAZTCU010000183.1:3124-6015 GCA_964612235.1 uncultured Rhizobium sp. | reverse complement strand
TGCCGCCGCGTTCGCGCGAAGCCGTGGTGATGAAGCAGATCGAAGGCCTGTCGCGCCGCGACATCGCCGCCCGCATGGGTGTGGGCGAGGAAACCGTGAAGCGCCATCTCACCAACGGCATGCGCGCACTCGCCGATTTTCTCTACGGCGAACCAACCGACCTGCGGAAGAAACCATGAGCGCCGCCGAACACATTCTTCCCGACGCATCGCAGGCCGAACAGCGCGCCGCCGAATGGCTGGAACGCCGCGCCTGCGAGGACTGGAACGAAGCCAACGATGCCGAACTGGAATCCTGGCTCGCGCAATCGCCCGCCCATGCCGTCGCCTTCATGCGCCTCGAAGCCGCGTGGAATCGCACGACACGCCTTGCCGCCTTGCAGAAGCCGATGCGCCGCGCGTCCGCAAACGGCGAACAATCGTCCCGCGTACCGGTGTTGAAGATCGCCGCCGCCGTGGTGGTGACCGCCGCCGTCAGCGTCGGTGGAAGTCTCCTGGCGCTGCATCAGGAAAACCAGACTTTCGCCACCACCATCGGCGGCCGCGAGGCGCTGTCGCTGGTTGACGGCTCCAAGATCGAACTCAACACCGACACCGTGCTGCGCATGGCCGAAGGTTCCAGCCAGCGCAAAGTCTGGCTCGACAAGGGCGAAGCCTATTTCGACATCAAGCACGACGCGGCGCATCCCTTCGTGGTGATGGTGGGCAATCACCGCATCACCGATCTCGGCACCAAATTCATCGTGCGGCAGGAGGGCGACCGCGTGGAAGTGAAGCTGCTCGAAGGCAGCGCGCGCCTCGACGCCAATGACGGCGCACCGTCGCAAACCGCGGTACTGAAGCCGGGCGATGTGGCGATCGCGACGGCCAACGCCACCTCCGTCACCAAAAGGCCGGTGAAGGAACTGGCAAACGACCTCGGCTGGCGGCGCGGCGTACTGATGTTCGATCACACAACGCTCGCCCAAGCAGTTGCCGAATTCAACCGCTACAGCCGCCAGAAAATCGTCATCGCCGATCCGCAGATCGCCAAGCTCGAGATCGGCGGCACATTCCCGTCCGACGACGTGAAGCTGTTCGGCCGCGCCACCCACATCGCGCTCGGCCTGCACGTCGAAGAACGCGACAACACCATCGTCATTTCACAATGAGTTTTCAGCAGATTTAGGGGGGATTGAATGTCGAAAACCGGATTTTTGACAGGCGCAGCCGTCGCAGCATTGCTCACGCTGCCTGCGAACGCGGAAGGAATCGATGTGCCGGCGGGCGGGTTGAAAGACGCGCTCAGCGCCTACACCGCACAAACCGGCGTGCATGTTCTCTATGCCGAAAGCCTCATCAAAGGGGCGCAGACAAAGGGTTTCAGGGGAAACCTTCCCGCCGATCAGGCGCTTTCCCGCATCCTCGCCGGCACGGGATTGATGCCGCATCAGGATTCCGGCGTCGTCGAGATCATCCGCGGCAACCAGTCTTCGCAAGCAACCCAGCTGGAGGACACGAGCGTTCAACTCGCGCAACTCAGCCCGCGCAACGTATCGGTCGAAACCGTCACCGTCACGTCGTCGAAGCTCGGCGGTGCCGACGTCCAGAGCGTGCCGATCGCCATCACGGCAATGAGCCAGGAGCAGTTGACGGCCACGCAAACGGCAGGCGGCCCCGATCTTGTCAAGCAGGTTCCGAACCTGACCTTCTCGAAGACGAATTTCAGCGGCTATAACATCCAGATTCGCGGTATCGGTACCCAGGCGATTTCTGTCTCGACCGATCCGGCAGTCGCGGTTGCCTTCAACGACATCCCGTTCATCCGAAATCACTTCTTCGAACAGGAATTCTACGACGTCAGCAGCGTGGAAGTCCTTCGCGGGCCGCAAGGCACGCTCTATGGGCGCAACGCCACGGCAGGCGTGGTCAATCTGATTTCCGCCAAACCCAGCGACCAGTTCGAAGCCATGGCGTCCGCCGATATCGGCAACTATCAAAACCGCCGCTTTGAAGGAATGCTCAACATTCCGATCATCGGCGACAAGCTCGATGTGCGCGTGGCCGGCGAATGGACCAAGCGCAAGGGCTATTCGTTCAACGACCAAACTCAGGAAAGTGTCGATGGCCGCGATCTATGGTCGACACGCGCAACCATTCAATTCCGTCCGTTCGAAGGGCTGACAGCGAATCTGATCTGGGAGCACTTCCAGGAAAAAGACGACCGCCTTCGCTCCGGTAAGCAATTGTGCACGCGCGACAACGGGCCGGACTTTGTCGATGGACCGACGGGGCCGCAACCGGCTGCTGGAACGATAAAGGGCACATGGCTGACGCAAGGGTGCAAGCCCGGTTCGCTCTATGGGCCTTCTGCCTTTGAAACACCCAATGCCGCCGCTTTCCCGCCGATCGGCGCTCTTTCTGGCGCGTTCATCGTCTTTATTCCCTATTTCGTAGATCCTTATGGCGGCGTCGTTCAATCGCAGAGCCTGCGAGATATCAATTCGTTGCTCGATCCCAAATACACCGCGAAAAACGACACGTTCGAGTTCAGCGTCGATTACGATATCAACAGCGAGCTGACGCTCACATCGCAGACCGGATACAACAAAGACAGCCTGTACTCGACGGAAGATTATAATCGGTTCAACACCGCGCCAGGCATTTTTTCCGGCGACCGCACGCGTGTCACCGGCCTTGTGGGAGACGACGGAGAGTTTTGCGATCCGCAACTGGGCTGCTCGTCGCGGCTGGTAGGCGAAGACGTCTCGCAGGAACACGCTTACCAATTCTCTCAGGAATTGCGGCTTGCCTCGAATTTCGGCGGCCCGCTGAATTTCGCCGTCGGAGGCAATTTCCTGCATTACCAGACGGTGGAAGACTATTATATCTTCCTCAACGCCATCACGCTTC
>CAZTCU010000183.1:0-3114 GCA_964612235.1 uncultured Rhizobium sp. | reverse complement strand
CCGGATCGGCAGCGTTTGCCGGCGACGTGTGGACAATGCCGATGGCGCAGGCGGGCTGACGAACCCAAACGCAGCGCACAATCCATTCGATCCGGCGATTGCAAACAGCTGCGGTCCTCAACCTGCCGATCCCAACAACACGGGCGGGCTATATCTCGGGCTTGGCTGTTCCTACATCGATCCCCATCCGCTCGATCAAATCGATGGTGAAGGGCACAATTACTTCCGCAGCCAAAACCCCTATCGGCTCAATTCCTGGGCGGGCTTTGGCGAGGTCTACTATCAGGTGACGCCCGAAGTGAAACTGACTGGCGGTCTGCGCTGGACCGACGATATGAAGTATTTCGTCGAGATTCCGAGCTGGGTTTCGGTGGTCGGCAAGGGTTATCCGGAAGGGTCCGTCATCAATCAGCAGTGGAAGAAATTAACGGGCCGCTTCGTGGCCAACTGGACGCCAAAGCTCGACTTCACCGACCAATCCTTGTTCTACGGATCCTATTCGCGCGGCTACAAGGGCGGTGGCGCCAATCCGCCCGGCCCAATTCCCACAACGTCGGGCGGTATGAGGATTGACTCGCCCAGCAACGCAACCCATCCGCTCACATTCAAGCCGGAATATGTGGATGCTTTCGAGCTGGGAACGAAAAACACGCTGCTCGACGGCTCGCTAACCTTCAATGGCGATGTTTTTTACTACAAGTACCAGAACTACCAGATCTCCCAGATTGTCGACCGCACATCTGTCAATTTGAATTTCGACGCGGATGTCAAAGGTGCGGAAATGGAAGCGACATGGGAGCCGACACCGGGCCTTCGCTTCAATCTTTCCGCCGGATATGAAAGCGCAAAACTCGCAAATGGTTCGAGCGCGATCGACCTGATGGACCGCACAGCGGGACACACCGAATGGATGGTCGTAAAGCCTTTTGTCACGCAGACATCCAACTGCATTCTTCCCACCTATGTCGTCAACGAAATACTCGCTCAGGGCGCTCCAACATTTGCGTGCATTTCGGCATATGGCACGGTCTTCGGCGGTCATCCCGTCGATCCCGTTACCTTGCAGCCCTATCAACCGGACCCGCCGGCATTCCCCGGCTACCCTGGCTTCGATTCAGCCACCGCGCCAAACAGCGGCGCAGGCTTCACGAAAGACCTAAGCGGCAACTCGCTTCCCAACACACCGCCGTTCACGCTTTCGGCCGGCGCCCAGTATTCCATGCCATTGACCACCGACTGGGTCGGAACGGTGCGCGCGGATGGTTACTGGCAGGGCAATTCGTTCGCGCGCGTCTTCAACGACAAGCCCTATGACCAGATACATGCCTATACGAATTTGAACCTCTCGCTTGTCTTCACCAACCAGAACGGCTGGCAGGCGATGGCCTATATGAAGAACGTGTTCGACACGACCGCGATTACCGGCGCGTTCCTCAACTCGGACGATACCGGCCTCACCACCAACGTCTTCGTGACCGACCCGCGCCTGTTCGGCATCCGCATCACCAAGAACTGGTAGAGCGGCAGCCCAAATAGTCCCCTTTGGGAGCGGCGGAGCGAACCGCCGCTCTCTTTTTTTTGCGCCCGCAATTTTGTTTCAGAGAATCTGCATGGCGCAGAGGGGGTACCCGCTTCCCCCGTTCGTTTCATCTCATGTGGGCATAAGCTCGAACCCGCTGAACAGGCGGGACAGGCGGGGGAATGGCCGAAACACCGGAAACCGATCGCGGCATGGCGTCCTCGCTTGGGCCTGGTCCGGCCACGTCCGAAGTGAAGGCCTGGTTCGTGCGCGAGGTGCTGCCGCTGGAACCGCTTCTGATCCGGTTCTTCCGGCGCAGCGGTCGCAGCGATGTCGAGGATTTGCGGCAGGACGTTTACATGCGTGTGTGCGATGCAGCGATGGAACAGATACCGCATCCGGCAAAGCCGTTCGTGCTGGCCGTCGCCCGCAATCTCCTGATCGACCGCGTCCGCCGCGAGCACATCGTCTCCATCGAAGCGGTTGAGAACCTTGATGCGCTGAACATCGCAACCGACGATCCCGGCCCCGACCAGAACCTGATGGCGCGAGAGGAGCTGCGCCGCCTGCAACTGGCGCTCGACAAGCTGCCGCGCCGCCTGCGCGCGCCCGTCGTGATGCGCAAGATCGATGGCCTGTCGCGCCGCGAGATCGCCCAACGCCTCGGCGTCTCCGAAAAGACGGTCGAGAAGCAGTTGACCCAGGGCGTGCGCGCGCTGGCCGACATCCTCTATGGCGAATCCACCGACATCGGGAGCAAGTCGTGAGCGAGCCCCGGCAATCCCCAGACGCGCGCGGCATCGAAGAAGAAGCCGCCGAATGGCTGATCAAGCGCCGCGATTGCGAGGAATGGAGTGAAGCCGATCAGGCAGCTCTTGATGTGTGGCTCGCGCAATCCTGGGCGCATTCGACGGCATTCTGGCGTCTCGAAGCCGTGTGGGGCCGGGCCGACCGCCTTGACGCCCTGCGCAAGCAGGAAGCGCCGCGTGGCTTGGCGCAAATGCGTCGCCGCGTTCTTCCCATTCTCATCCGTGCCGCCGCGGGCGTCGCCGCACTCGCCGTGGTCGGCGTGCCGGCCAGCATGATGCTGCTGCAGCCGGAATTGAAGGCCACCTATACCGCGCCGCTTGGCGGCCGCCAGACGATCACGCTACGCGATGGTTCGCAGATCGAGTTGAACACCAACACGGTCGTGCGCGTCGCCGAAACGTCGGGCGAACGCAAGGTCTGGCTCGACAAGGGCGAGGCTTATTTCACCGTCAAACACGATGCCTCGCGGCCTTTCGTGGTGATCGCCGCCAACGGTCGCATCACCGACCTCGGCACCAAATTCTTCGTGCGGCGAGATGCGAACCGCCTTGAGGTGGCGCTGGTCGAAGGCAGCGCCCAGTTCGACGAAAATCTCGGCCGCAAGACCGCGCGTTCCGCGCTGCTCTCGCCCGGCGATGTCGTGGTCGCCACCGCCAGCTCGCTGTCGGTGACGAAACAGAACGGCCGCGTGCTGAAAGACAAGCTCGGCTGGCGCCACGGCGTGCTCATCTTCGACAACACGCCGCTTGTCGAGGTCGCCGCCGAATTCAACCGCTACAACCGCA
>CAZTCU010000182.1:0-6043 GCA_964612235.1 uncultured Rhizobium sp. | reverse complement strand
GCGGGTGGCTTGGCATCGAACAGCAGCATATCGGCGGCTTCTTCATAAGCGGGCAGGCTCGCGAAATCGGAAGGCTCGGCGATAGGCAGCACCTTGATGACGGGGATGCCGAATTTCTCACGGATCTCGCTGACGCGCGCCGGGCTTTCGGAGCCGTGCAACTGCAGGAAATCGGGTACGGCGGTGCTCATCACATGAACGACGTCTTCGTCTCTCGGATCGACGACCAGCGCCACCAACCGCACCCTGCCCCGCAGACGTTGGGCGAGCGAGCGAGCCGCTTCCGGCATCAGATGGCGGGGCGATCTGGGATGGAAAACGAGGCCCGCGAAATCCGCGCCCGCGCGCGCGGCGGCATCCGCCGCTTCGGCGCTGTTTATTCCGCAGATTTTGACCAGGGTTGCCATTTGCATCCAAAGACCAAGGGCGGGCCTTATCGCCGCCCGACCCCCGGAAATCAAGGAATGGACAGCTCTTCTTCTATCGCATGGGCGGCGGCGGCCGGGTCCTTGGCGCCAGTGATAGGGCGGCCGATCACCAGGATGTCCGCGCCGGCCATCATGGCCTCGCGCGGGGTCATTATCCGGCGCTGGTCGGCCACCTCCGCGCCTGCGGGACGGATGCCGGGGATTACCAGCAGGAAGTCCGGTCCGCAGGCCGCGCGGACCGCCGCGATCTCATGGGCGGAACAGACGACGCCATCGAGCCCGCCCACTTTCGAAAGGGTTGCCAGCTTCAGCACCTGATCCTTGGCGGGCCAGCTTTGCCCCACCATTTCGAGATCGCCGTCTTCGAGGCTTGTCAGCACCGTGACGGCCAGCACTTTCGGCCGGGATTCGGATTCGGCGGCGGCATCGCGTGCGGCGTGCATCATCGCAAGACCGCCCGCTGCGTGGATGTTGAACATGGCAACGCCCAGGCTGGCGATGGCGCGCGAGGCGCCTTTTACGGTGTTGGGGATGTCATGGAACTTGGTGTCCGCAAAAACCGGCAGGCCGACCTCCACGATCTGCCCTACCGCATCAGGCCCAAGCGCGGTGATGAATTCGAGGCCGACTTTCAGGCCGCCCACATGCGGTTTGACCGCGTGCGCGATTTCAAGCGCACGGCCCAAATCTGGTGTGTCGAGCGCAACGAAGATGGGATTTTGGAATCGCGCGGGGCGCATGACGAGCGTCGTAGTCTGGCAGGCGAAAGAGAGCAAGCCAAAGCTCGGTAGGACAAATCAACTAGGAAGCTACCCCTTGTTGCCGCCGTTCAGGCGTTCACGGAGTTCCTTGCCGGTGCGGAAGAACGGGGCGCGTTTTTCCTCGACCGTCACAGGTTCGCCAGTGCGCGGGTTACGGCCCTGACGCGCCGGGCGGACTTTCACGGAGAACGCGCCGAAGCCGCGCAATTCCACGCGATGACCTTCGGACAATGCCTTGGTGATCTCGTCGAGCACCGTGGACACGATCCGTTCGACGTCCCGATGATAGAGATGCGGGTAGCGTTGCGTGAGCCTCGCAACTAGTTCGGATTTGATCATCCCCCTGACCCTGACGGGCACCCCTTCTGTCGGAATCGGCCAAAGGACCGCGTCCGAGGAGAATTGTTGTCAGAGGGCACCGGGGGCGTCAATGGAAGCCCCTGTAAGGCCAGCGCTTTTTTCGTCCTGTGGCGGAATTCACGCAATCGGGAAGCGCCGCGGACCCTTGAAATCGTTGGAGAAATTCGGGCCGGAGCCACGGAACTTTTTACTAAATATTGTGGTATTCGGCAGACCTGACACTTTTTGTGCCCCAGGCCTTACAAGCAAATGGCCCGACAGGAGGTGCCTGCCGGGCCATGAGGATGGTCTGAGAAAATGATTCAGCTACGGCGGCGCTTCCGGGCGAAGCCCAGCAGGCCCGCTCCGAACAAAGCAAGCGTCGCGGGTTCGGGGACCGCGCCCACCGGCGGGTCGATCACCGCGATGACGAAGTCGTTGTAGTCGTAGTCTCCACCGACGCGATCTTCGAAGGCGACATATTTGATGACGCTCGTGGGCGTGGTGAACGAGGCAATTACGTCCGATGCGGACTTCGGCATCGAAAATATGCCCAGATCGTTATAGTTCGAGACCACCTTTGCATAGTAGTAGCCGTCCGAATCCGCACCCGATGTCTTGTAGATATGCGGCACCGAGATATCGCTCAAGGTGAAATTGAGGTCTCCGAAGAGCGTCCCAAGATCGACCGCATCACCGGTAACGGCGGCGGTGCAAGTGGGCGTGGAGTGGTTGCAGAAAATATTCGATGGACCGTCCACGAGCGACAGATAGCTCGTATCACCGGCGTCCGAACCGATGAAGACCAGGGTGACGTTGCCGTTGACCGACAACGACTCTGTGGCCGTCGTAACCGGCGAGGCCTGAGCCGCGGTCGCTGCCGCAGCAAGAAGGACACCCCCCAAAGCACCCAGAAGTCTTTTTACCATAACGCCACTCTTACGCTTACGCCTCTGGGCGGAAATCCAGCAATTTGGAGGCCAATGGCGGCAAGCTGCCCAAAATCATCGTTAAGACGATACGCGCTGTAGCGGCGGCTTACAAGTTCGAGGCTGGTTTGCAGGGAATGAACGACCTTGCCGTCGTGGCCGCTTACGCATGTCCCGAATTGGAACTAGCGCTTTTCGACCAAGATGTTCTGCACCGCGCGGCCGAAATAGCCGGTCGTATCGGCAAGCTTCGCGAAGGCGATGCCGCCGCCGTTCGGAGCTGCCCATGTTTCGGCGTCCAACAGCACCCACTCGCCCACAGGCTCACGCGCCAAGGTGATGGTAAGGTCCGCATTAATAAACGTCCATGAATCCCACGGCAGCACACTGGATGCGCCATTGCAGAAATCGGCGGCGACAGTGGTGCGCATCAACGGTGAAATCGGCTCGCCTTCGACAATCGGACGATTGGCACGATACCAGATGGCGGCCGGTCCCGCCGTGCGGAAGGTGCCTTTGGCGTCGCGCATCGAAAGGCCCGTGAGAAACGGAACGGGTTCGCCGCTCAGTGGCGCGTCGCTCAGCGTTTCAGGCAGCGGTACTTCGACTTTGCGTTCGTCGGCAGCAGGCGGAAGCGGCAGATCGATTTTGCGGATTTTCAGCACGCTTGCGCGCACGACTTCCGTGCCGTCGGCGAGAAGGCGGATACTGGACAACTGAATCTTGCGGCCTTCACGGACGATTTCGGTTTCGATGTCCAAGGCCGCGATCGGCACGGGACGCATCAGGTCGATGGTAATGCGCGCCACGCGCATAGGCGCGAGCGTCGGCATGTGTTCGGCGGTGTATGCGATGAGCGAGGCAGGCGCGGAGCCATGCTGCATGGCGTGATTCCACGGGCCGCCTGCGAATTTGCTTGTGTGCGCGCGGGCGCCTTCGAGGCGATAGATGGCTTCCATGAATGTACGGGCTTTCTTCTAGGCGGAGAGACGGCGAACCGCGGCGGCGGTTTCCTCATCTGCCGGAAAAAAGGACTCCACCGCAAGCTCCGACAATGTCACGTCGACCGGCGTGCCGAAAACAGTGGTGGTGCTGAAAAAAGAAAGCACGCTCTCGCCCACCCGGATTTTAAGCGGCACCAGCACAGCGTTCGGGTCGGCAGGCGGATGCGGCGTCTGCGGCGCGGGATAGCGTGCGACTTCGGCCTGAAGCGCGATCAATTCGGGATCGGCAGTGAGATCGGCTTGCTGTTTGAGGCGCGCGAGCAGATGCGCCCGCCATTCGGCCAGGTTGACGATGCGCGGTGCGAGGCCCTGCGGATGCAGCGAGATGCGCATCGCATTGACGTTCTGCATCAGATGGTGGGCGACGCCTTCATACATCGGCTGCAGCGCCGAATTGGATGCCACGACATTCCAGTGGCGATCGAGCGCGAAGGCGGGAAACGGTTTCTGGCTTTCGAGCACGATGTCGATGGCGGCGCGGGCGGCGGCGAGCGCGGGGCTGTTGAGCGCGCGTTCTGGGAAGATCGGCGCGTAACCTCCCGCCACCAGCAGCACGTTGCGTTCGCGCATCGGGATCTGAAGCTGTTCGGCCAGGTGCAGGATCATCTCGCGGCTGGGCACGGAACGCCCCGTTTCCACAAAACTCAGATGGCGCGGCGAGATTTCGGCCTCGCTGGCGAGCGCAAGCTGGCTCAGGCGCCGGCGCTGGCGCCATTCGCGTAAGTGATCGCCGACATTGCGGGCGGGAACGGCCATATGAGGAAGATAGTGCAATGACATGGCACTTCCATTCCCCCTCGCCCCCTTTCGGGGGCAAGGGAGCTATGCGGATTTAATGCTTCGGCGCTTCGTCGACGAAACCGGTGACGGAGCGGATGCGGCCGTCTTCCGCGATTTCGATGACGTCGGTTCCGACGAAATGCAGCGGCGCATCGGACAAGCCGCCCGCCTCCCATTGGAACCGCGCGCGGTTGTTGTGTGCATCGACCGCGCCTTTCAGCCGGAAGCGATAGGCGGGCGGGAACTGCTGGTGGACGGTGGCGATCATCCTGTCGAGACCGCTATGGCCCTTCCCGCTGCGCGCGGGGTCCACATAATGCGCATCGTCCGTATAGGTCGCTGCGATCAGCGCGCGGCGCTCGTTGTCGTCGCGCTCGTTCCACGCGGCGATATAGCGGGCGGCTGCGTTGTTTGCGTCTGTCATCTTCGTCTCCTTCGGTTGCGGCATCCGCGATGCCTGATGATGATTTTGGCGATCGCCGCGCGCGATGCGATTACGCGGCGGGTAAAGAAATGAAATTTAATAGATCGCGATTGACCTGTTCGGCGTGCGTCAGGAAAAGGCCGTGCGGCGCGCCGTCGTAGATTTTCAATTCGCTGTGTCTGATCAGTTGCGCGCACCGCTTGCCGGTCAGTTCGAGCGGCGCGCTTGCATCGTTGGTCCCATGCAGGATCAGCGTGGGCAGAATGATGTCGCGCATCTCGGCGCGGAAATCGGCCTCGGTCAGTTCGCGGTTCAGTTCGATCGCCGCCTGGAGCGAGGTCTCCCGCATCATTGCCATGAACCAGTCGATGCTGGCCTGCGGGGTGTCCGGCATCACAAAGGGTCGGGCGTTTTCGGCCAGCCATTGGGGGAAATCCCGCCGCCAGAGCCCCCGCACGGCCTCGAAGATCGCGGAATCGACGCCGTCCGGGTTGTCCGCGGTTTTCTTCAGGATGGGGCCGGCGGGGGCCAGAAACGCGAGACGGGCGATTCGATCCGCGCCGTGGCGGCTCAAATAGCGGGTGATCTCGCAAGCGCCCATCGAATGACCGACCAGCGTCACGTCGCTGAGGTCCAAAGATTCGATCACGCGCGCCAGATCGTCGCTGAGTGTGTTGAAATTGTAACGCCCGCCAGGGTCGCCGGAGCGGCCATGTCCGCGCCGATCATAAGCGATGCAGCGCAACCCTGCGTCGGTCAGCGCGGCCATCTGGTACTGCCACATCGACGACGGGAGCGCCCAGCTTGCAGCGAAAACAACGGCTGCACCCTCGCCCCAATCCCGGAAAAACAAGGACGTATCGTCCGCCGCTTTCACATAATTTCGCATGTTCATCATGGGCCGTCCTTCGGGTTGCGGACGGCAGCGAAGCGTGTTCGCGTCTGCGAAGCGATTACGCGCGAGGTAATTATCGTGCGTTTTTGAAAGTGGGGGATTTGGGCTTCGCGATTTTTGAAATTTGGGTGAAACTGATTTACATTGTTGTTGATAACAGGCGCCGCGGGGGGCGTAAGCCTGGGGGGAGACCGAATGTCAGCTGAAGTGGTTGGCCTGTACGGCCCATATGAACCGGAACGTCGGCGTCCGAACCAGCGCGTGATCGAGGAGCTGGAAAGGCTTCTGGAATCCGCCCGTTCGGGAGACATTGTGGGGCTGGCTGGCTCCTATCTGCATCGCGATAATTTCGTCTCCTACTCTCACGCCGGCGCCGTCCATGGTTGCGGCATCATCGGCGGGCTGGAGAGCGTGAAAGAAAAGCTGCTGCGCGGCATCGCCGTGCCGATGGAATAAGCGGTAGTCAAAATAATCACCATCACC
>CAZTCU010000181.1:0-6050 GCA_964612235.1 uncultured Rhizobium sp. | reverse complement strand
GTGCTCCCGCAAGAACTCGCAAAGAGGGTCTGGGCCGATCCGGAATACACGGTGACACCGGAACTGCTCGCCAGTGTGCTGGATTTCTGCAAGCGCCATCACTCGCCGGTGGGCTTGGAGGACGTTCTGGCTTCCCGAGAGGGCATACGTCCGCTGCCGCCCTATCCAGTCCTCGTAACCTTCGATGACGGCTGGAGGGACAACCTCGACTACGCCCATCCGGTCCTCCAGGCGGCTGGGGTACCCTGGGTCCTGTTCGCTGCGACCGATGCAGTGGCCGCGCCTGCGATCTGGTGGCAGGAAGTGCTGGAGTGGGCGTTGCGATCCGGGCGGGCCAGTTACAGCGAGCTGTGGTCGGCGGCATCCGGCAATGGGGCAAGCAAGGCCACGTCCGCTCGTACCCTGTCGCTTTTGTTGCGTTTCGGCGCACTTTCCCCTGACAGGCGCGATGAGATTTTGGAACCATACGCGGCGGCTATGCGGGAGATTTGCGGTTCCAGTATCGCGCTCAGCGCGGAAGATCTTCGCCTCCTGCGGCACAATTCGGTGGGCATCGGGGCGCATGGTTCGTCTCACATGCCACTATCGCTGGTCGATCACGCGGAGAGGGACATCGCCGTTGCACGCGAATGGCTGGCGGAAAATGTCGACGTGACAACGGAAAATTCGATTTCGTTTCCGCACGGCCGTTATGACAATCGTACGGCGCGCATTGCTCGCGATGCAGGCTATCGGTTGCTGTTTACCAGCGATCCGGTACTCAATCCGTGCCCGCGGGGTTGGCTCAAGTCCGATATCGTGGGCCGGATTTCCATCGCAACGGAAGACGTTGTAGGCGCCGACGGCGTCGTGATGGGCGAAAGGCTGGCGCCGTGGCTCTTTCTGCGGGAACGTTCGGCGCTGTCGATCTAAAGGTTAATTCCAGCGCGGGTATCGCGCCGTGTGGACCTTCCCTCCTCTCGGCGAACCTTTCGCATTGCCGTCGCGTAATGGCTTTTTCCGCGTGAATCTGCTTGATTGGCCGACGCTCGCCCCTGCTTCGCAAGGCCGGATAGCTAACGGATTGTGATCTTGCGGCCCCTAACTTTTCATAAGGCGGGGTGGTTTAGGCTTGGGGCTAGTGGGTTGCCCGAGGACTTGCGTTGGAGGATCGAGCATGAATTCCATCTGGTACGGTTTGGCGATGATGGCGATCCTTTTTGTTGTCCACTGGTTTGTCTCAAACGACACGTCCGTCGACAAGACGCATGGCATCTTTGCGATGAAACGCAGCGCCGGAGCTACCCGCAAGATCCGCAAGAAATTTT
The DNA here is from genome assembly GCA_964612235.1 of uncultured Rhizobium sp. GTDB lineage: Bacteria > Pseudomonadota > Alphaproteobacteria > Micropepsales > Micropepsaceae > Rhizomicrobium. Next base: position 4,743 of record CAZTCU010000181.1, on the reverse strand, counting down.
CGCTGAGGCCGGAGCCGTGAACGGAAAATCTTCGGCGCGCTTCGTCTTGTTCCGATCCTTAAAAGTGACGTGAAATGCGCGACATTGCCCTCGTTATTGTCATCTTCGGTTGCGTTCCCGTCATCCTGCGCTATCCGTTCGCAGGCGTGCTTGTCTGGACATGGATTTCGATCGGTGTGCCGCATCAGGAAGCGTGGGGATTTTCTCGTTCCATACCGCTCAATTTGATTGTCGCCGCGGCAACGATCGGAGGCTGGTACTTTTCAAAAGACCGGAAGCTTCCGCCGATGCATTTCATCTACTGGACGTTCCTCCTTTTCCTTGTCTGGGTGACGTTCGATTCCTTTTTCGCGCCGGACCCGGCCTGGTCGTGGCAATATTGGGATCGCTGCTGGAAAACGATTTTCCTCGGCTTCTTTGCAGCCGCCATGGCGACGAACAAGGTACGCGTGCACGCGCTCGTTTGGGTGATGGTGATTTCACTCTTCTATTACAGCGTGAAGGGTGGTGTGTTCACGTTGCAAAGCGGCGGCCAGTTCCATGTGTTGGGCCCGCCAAACTCGTATATCGGCGACAACAATTGCCTCGCGTTGGCGATTTTGATGGTGCTGCCGTTCGCCAACTATCTTCGCTTGCAGAGCCGGCAGAAATGGCTTGCGATAGGAACGCTGGCCGCCATGATTTTGAGCGTCGTCTCCATTGTGGGCAGCTATTCGCGCGGCGCGTATCTGGGACTTGCGGCCGTCGTTCTGGTAGGGCTGTTCCGAACCAAACGCTGGTTTCTTTATATCGCGCTGGTCGTCGCGTTGGCTGTTCCGGTCTATAATTTCATGCCGGAAAGCTTTCACGAACGCGTCAATTCGATTTCCGATGCGAAGAACGATGCTTCGTTTCAGGGGCGGCTGGATGCATGGGAAGTCGCGTATAAGGTCGCGATCGATCGTTTTCCGATGGGCGCCGGATTCTACGGGCCGCAACGGCACGCGATTTTCCACCATTATCTTCCGGGTGTCGACGCCCATGCCGCGCACAGCATCTATTTCCAGGTATTGGGCGAACACGGTTTCGTGGGACTTGCTATCTATCTTGCGCTAATAGCCGCCGCATTTCTCGCCGCCGCGCGATTGCGAAAGCTCACTAGGGGCGTTCCGGAGCTTGAATGGAATTACCAGCTCGCATCAATGATACAGGTCAGCCTTGTCGCCTTCTGCGTCGGTGGGGCAGCGTTGAGTCTGGCTTACTACGACGTTTTCATCATGGAGGTGACACTGCTGCTTCCGCTGATGAAGATCGCGCGGGATACCGTCGCGGTTAATGAAAAGGCGAAAGAGGCACGGCATGTTGCAACTGCCGCGCCCGTTCCAGCCTGAAGCGATAGGGAAGACCCATGTCACCCGAACCGGACGACGATAACAATTCCGACTTTCCCTTCGAACGGGATTTCGCAAGGCGCGATCCGGACCCGGAACAGGGCGGGCTGGGGGCGGGAGCTTTCCATGGAACTCTTTTGATCTGTGCGCTTGTATCTCTCTACTTACGAATTATCGGGATAGGCGGCGGTTAATTCGAGATTTGATCGACCGAACCACGAGTGCCTTCACTCTATGATGCCGTCGGACCGGGCCTCTGGCGCGTTACGCTGAATATCGCGATGGCGCCGCCCAGCATGGCTGAGAGCATTGTGAGGTAGGAGTAGCGAACGTCGCATGCCTGAGGAAGAACAAAAAAACTGAGTTCATATAAAACACCAACCGCACCCAGGGCTGCGGCCTCTGGCGGAGCTTCCTTCCAGAACAGCGGCAAGGTCAACAACACGAGGCAGACAAGCGAATATGTCCACGCCCGGAAGAGAAATGTGCCGGCCGGGAAGTAACGTGCCTTCACGATATCTGCGGAAATCGCTCTTCCATATGACTGCGCATTTAGGTCTTTCACGCGATCTGTGGGGATTTTGGAAATTCCGGCATAAACGGGCCAGCAGGTATAAATGTCGCCAAAGCCGAGGACCTTGCGAAATGCGGCCATGCGGTGAGAAAAAAACGCTTTCGGCTCGTGAAGCAATGTGTACTGCCACTGCCGGAAAATTGCGGCATCCGAAAGGTTTTGCAACTTGTCGAACACCCCGCCACTGACCCAGAGAGTGTCGACCCGCGCAGGATCGTAGAGTTTGATCATCGCGGCTTTGATATCCGCTTGATCTACGCCTGCCTGCGAAAAAACTGGCAATCGAGCTTCGTGGTCGTATGCCTGGGCGCCGGCTATGTCGAAGAGAAATATCTTCCGGAACGATTGGTCGACATCGTTCGGCCCGCGGCTGATGAAGATGGCGGCGATACCAACGGTGACCACGGCAAAGGTAAGGACAACGCTGCCGAGGCTCGCCCACACCCGGTTGCGCAGCAACCCTGGGAACTGTCGGCTTTCAAGTAACAAAAGTACTCCGAGCGCCAGAAAAATGACGCCGAGCTGATAACGGATCATCGCAGCCAACGTGGCGCAGGCCCATGCTATGGCCCATTCCCAGTTGCTGCGTGGAGGCCCGTCGGCCCGGGCAGCAACAACGAATGCCAGAATGGCCAAATGCCCGCCAATGATGTCCTTCCCGATCTTGCCGGACATCGCAAAGACCAGCGGCGAAGCGAGCATCGCCAGATAGAACGCAGCAGCCAACCATAGAGGCGGGCGCCATCGTTCGACCGCCACGGCGCAGAAAAGCCAAAGGGTCAGGAGCTGAAGACCGGTGAATGGAGCAGGTCCCGGCGCAGCCAGGTTGGATATTCGCCACAACAGAACCATGGCGGGCGGGTGCTGCTTGAAGAGGATGCCATGCACGGCTTCGTACCAGACGGTGATGCCGTCAAACGGAACATTTCCCGGAAGTTGCAGAACCAGCGACACCAGCACGCAAACGATGAAGAGGATTGCGTTGCTGCTCGTCGAAATAGGTAGGGAAAGAAGAATGCGTGTCTTCGGCCGCACCTCGACGTGCCCCGGCACTGTCGAACCGTCCGTCATGAATCTAGCCGGAAGCGGATTCGTTTGCCCGGCGCGCAACCGAAAGATCTCGAAGCTTTCCGCAGTAGATGTTGAACGGGTCGGTCGTATCGTTACGTCCGAAGCCTTCAAGGAAGGAATATTTGTCCAAACACGAACACACGGTGTAGGGGCACGTGGCGGAACGGTTGCCGAAGAATGGCAGGGCTGGATCGAAGAATGATCCGCTCATTGACGGCATGCAGCCGACGCGAAGATATCCCGATTGACGCATTTCGTAAGACAACGTTGGATAAAGGCAAGTTCTTCCTTTGGGGGACACAATCGAAAGACGATGCAGGTAGTCGCTTTCGATAATATCCTCTTTAATTTCGTCGACTTCTTCTTCCGTGAAAGTTTTCCGCTCGTCGAACTCAGGGCTCGCGTTGACCAAAAGGCCGAGGCTTTCCACCCGATCCCTGATGCGATGAAATTCCGCCTTCTGGTCGCGGCTATAAACGTAGTTCACAAAGCCGATCGCGAACCCCGCATCTTTGATGGCCGCAAGGTTCCGGAAATAGATTTCTTCCTTGATTTGTGTCGGATGAAACGAGCAATTCAGCGTTATCTTCCGGCGGTCTACGTCTTTGAATTTACTCGGAACCCAACTTGCATTCGTGTCGATTCGGATGGACGTGCACCAGGGCGCAGCCCCCAGGAAGTTCAAAAATACATTCATGTTTTTTGAATCGAGCATCGGCTCCCCGCCTGTCAGAATGAGGGCGAGCTTCTTCTTCGAAAAATGGTGTTCGAACTGGTGCATCCATTTTTCAACGGGAAAGTTGTCGAAGCAATGATTGGTAAGGCCGCCTCCAACCGCCGCGCGTCGATCATGCACTTGGTAACAATACGGGCAGTTGAAATTGCACCATTCTGTCATCGTCCACCGCATGAGGGTGGTCACAGGTCCGTTCTTGGGCCTCCAGACAGGTAATTCGACAGGAAATCTTTTTGTGTCCTCGTCGGAAAAATTTCCTCCGTGCGCCAGGCGGGTAGCTGCGTTTCTGGCAATAGTTCGCGACGCCCGGGCAGCGCCTCTGACTGACCGCTTGATGTTCATGGCGCTTCCTCTGGAATCGTTAAAGAAACTCTAGTTTAGAATTCTACAACTTTCGATTGACTTATGCACTGGGAAATAATGATAGGATTAATATAGGAATTTCCAGCGAACGACATGCCGCGTATAATAATATTGTCCAAACTGCTTTTAATTTTTATTCGGATCGAGATGATGGGGGTGCGGCGACACCCCGGATCCAACAAGTATCCGCGAAGTTCGCGAAGGTTTGGGCCGATGATGGCCTTTGCCAACAGCACCTTGTTACCATGGAAATGTAACCCCTATGAGGGCGGCGGCCGATGAAACAAAAGGAAATCGAGCCCTCCTCATTTTATCGCGCAGGGCAGGGAAATTGGCGCCGGTTCAAAGAAGTTGGTTTTTCCATGGACGTCATACGGGCGCGCGCCGCGATCTGGAAGGATCGGCTTTCCGGAATTGAGAAGCCGTGGCTTTGCTGGAACGTCGATTCAGATTGGTGTCTCGTTCAACAAAAGCTTGTTCGGCACGTAGGGTGGACTCCCGTTATTGGCTTTGATCCTCGCGTTGGTCCGCCACGGGATCTACTGCCCGAGGCGGTTGTCGTCGACTTCAACGAGGGGCTCGGGCTGCCGGTTCTCTATCCGCACTTTGTCATGGAGTTTGCGTTTCTC